>JBGQIG010000201.1:0-5989 GCA_041498365.1 Terriglobia bacterium
CAGCGGCTTGGCAAACGCGCGCAAGTGCTCGATTGAGGTCATTGCCGCTTCGAACTTGCGATCATCGAACGATTCGCCGCCGGTCCCGATATGCTGAATCAGAAAGCGGAATGGAATTTGCTCAGCCACCTCGATCGCCCGCTTTATCTCATCCATGGCGTCGATTCGATGGGCCCGGTCGATGGCAGCCACGTTCACCGGTGGTGCGCCGGTGCGTCCCCAATCGTAGTCGGCGAACATGGGCGAATGAACGGAATGGAGCGGAACGCCACTGGTGTGGAACCAGTCGGCGATTTCGCGCACATGCTGTTTGCGATTGGCATAGTCCAGATGCTGTCGCGCGGCAAAAATTTCAATCGCCTGCGCCCCGCCCCGCGCCAGTCCGTCCAGCAGACCCGGATGCAGCCGTTCTTTCACGTAAACGAAGGTGGACATCGCCTTAAGCATGATCGTTCCTGTTCACTCCACGAACCGCGTAGGGGCAGATGTCCTCATCTGCCCAGCCGAGCAACGCTCGGCTGTTCTAAGGCTGAGATGCAGCGCATATTCACAATCGTCGTGGGCTTGTGCATATTCGCTCCATCGGTGCCGAGCTTCGCTCGGCCGGGCAGGTGGGGCACCTGCCCCTACGTGGCTTGTGCTCAAGCTAGAACCCGACCGCCTTTCCGTTATTGCGTTTGTCGCTGGCGCCCAGGCGCTCTCCACTCTTGGGATCAATCATGATGCACTCCCCGTCGCTCCAGGAATCTCCTGATTCGACCCGGTGGCCCATTGTCGTCAGGCGCTTCACGGCATCCGGAGAAACCCCCTGCTCCGCGCGCGTGATGTCTGGCAACCATTGATGATGGAAGCGCGGGGCGTTCACCGCCTCCTGGATGTTCATTCCATAGTCGACCACTGCCATCAGGATATTGGCCACCGTAGTAATGATCCGCGGCCCACCCGGAGAGCCTAGCACCAAAAAGAGCTTTCCGCCTTTGAGCACGATGCTCGGCGTCATCGCGGAAAGCGGGCGCTTGCCCGGGCCAACGGCATTCGCCGGCCCCTGGATCAGGCCGAACATGTTAGGCACACCCTGCTTGGCGGCGAAATCGTCCATCTCGTCGTTTAGCAGGAAACCCAAGCCCTCGGCCGTGACCCGGGAGCCAAAGTCATCGTTCAACGTGGTCGTAACCGCGACCGCATTGCCTCCAGGATCGACCACCGAGAAATGAGTAGTATGATCCGGTTCCGCCGGCGCGCCAGGCGGAAAATGCACGGCGGCGTATTGTTCGAGTTGGGTGAAGATCGCGGGCCGGCTCAAATCCTTACTGGGGCTGGCGTGCGCCGGATCGATCGACTCCCGCCAGGCGGCGCCATATCGCTTGTCGATAAGCTGAGCTACGGGAATTTTAGAAAAATCCGGATCGCCCAAAAACTCCGCCCGATCGAAGAACGCCCGCCGGAAAGCTTCCACCGTCAGGTGCACCGCCTGAGCCGACCGGCTCCCCAATTTTGCCAGGTCGTAGCCCTCGAGAATGTTCAGTATCTCGATCAGCGCGACTCCGCCTGAAGACGGTGGCGGGGCGCTGATGATCTCGTATCCACGATAGGTTCCGCGGACCGCTTCGCGCTCTTTCACTTCATAGCGTGCCAGATCGTCAGCCGTCATCAGGCCGCCACCCTTCTGCATCGAGGCCGCCAATTCACGCGCCAGTGCCCCATGGTAGAAGTCGTCCGGATTTTCGGCGATACGTTTCAAAGTGCGGGCCAGTTCAGGTTGCTTGAATATCTCGCCCGCCTTGTAATAGTTCCCATCGCGCAGAAAAATACGCCGCGACTCTGGGAACTCGGCTAGATGTCCGTCATTACGCAAATCACTGGCATCTGCAGCAGCCAGCGCGAATCCCTCCTCCGCCAGCTTGATCGCCGGCGCCATGACCCGCGCCAGCGACAGCTTGCCGTATTTCTTCTCCGTATACACCATGCCGGCAACCGACCCCGGTACCGCGATCGCCTTGTAACCGACCGTACTGGCATCCTCCATCACATTTCCCCGGGGGTCCAGATACATGTCAGCCGTGGCAGCCGCCGGGGCCTTCTCGCGATAGTCAACAAAGTGCACCCTGCCATCCGCAAAGCGGATCAGCATGAAGCCGCCCCCACCCAGATTTCCCGCCTGAGGATGCACCACCGCCAGAGCAAAACCAACGGCTACCGCCGCATCCACAGCATTTCCACCTGCCTGCATCATCCGTACCCCGGCGCGCGAGGCCAGTTCGTGCACGCTTGCCACCATGCCACGCGGGGCTCGCACCGGCACCATGCGCGCCGCCCCGTAGGTTCGCGGCACACCCAATACCAAGAGCAGCAAAATGAATGACTTGCAATGAGATCGCATGAGGTTGAGGCTGTCAGAGGCTAGCCCAGCAGACAAGCGGGAGTCAAATCGGGACTCAAGCGATGGACGAGCCGCTAATCAGGATACCTGACACAAATATCGATGTGCGGCATCCGACCCGAAAACTATCGCTTTGGCTTCCCCGCTCGGTGTGCTCTGCGTCCTCGGTGGTGGGTGGTCTTGGTTCCAATTTTTGCCTTCGCAGCCACCATCCCATACGACTGCTCAATCAAGCCCTTCAGCTCAGCCCCAGGCAACACGTTCAACCGCTCGAGCGAGACCCACTTGTAGCGTCCGACATAGGGTGCCGGAACGATTCCCTCCAACTCCACCAGCTCTGCGAACTTCTCCGGAGTGCACTTGAACAACAGACGCTGCGGAACCGAACTCAACGACACCACGGCGAAAATCTTTCCTCCCACTTTGAAGCAAAGGTCATCCCCCCACTGCAGGTTCTCCGTCGCCTGCGGCCGGGAAAGACAGAACCTGCGGATGAATTCAACTTCGATGGCTCTGACCATTCAGGAGGATTGTAATTTGCTCTCCCCGTCATTCCTGCTTAACCGCGGTTGACTTTGATCAACGTCGCCTTGCTGTAGGCCACCCAAAATCCCAGGCGTTCGGCATTGCACTGGGAAGTGGTGCCGCCATGGGTCACAATGACTGCTACATCACAGCCCGCCTGCGCCGCCACTTTCATCCGCAGGCGCAGCAGCGCCGTCTGCAACCCCCGTCCGCGAAATTCGGACAGCGTTCCCGCCCCAAACAGGGCGACAACTTTGTGCTCCTTAATGAGCAAGCCGGCGGCGCAGGCCGCGATCTTCCCATCTATCTCTGCCACAAACGTCAACGCCCCTTCCATCTGGAACAACGGAGTGAACACCGCGCTGAAGTCTGCGGGGGCGTCGCCAGTGGGAAAAAAACTGCGCTCCACAATTCGGGAGGCCATTTCGGCATCTTCCGGCTGACAGGCGCGAATGTTGCTTCCCGCCGGTACGGGACCCAGCTCTTCGTCTCCGTGCAGCCGGCGATAGAGCACGTTGTTGAGCTCGGCCAGGCTGTAGCCGCGTTCCTTCAGCATCTCCATCAACCCGTCATCGGTCAGCGGACACACATCCAGCTTCGCCGGCGCGCCCCGCGAGCGGTAGAACTCTTCCAGCCGGTCGAGGTCGGCCGCCGAAACTGGGCCTTCGAATCCCAGACCAACCGCTCGGCCCAGCATCGCTCCTACTCCTGCGAACACCATGTGACCGCCGCCGATCGGTTCGACGGCAGCATTCACCTCCGGCCGGAACTTCTGGTACAGCCTGGCGTAATACACCTGCGGCACTTCCTCCGCGGCCTCAAGCCGGCGCGCCAATGCCTTATCCACAAATTCCATGGAAGAAATCCTTTCTGGTTCTGGAAAAAAGTGGGGAGGGAGAGCGACGCACACTTCGACGCGACGCTACCTGTCACGCAACCAGCGGATTTAGAGGACGGCAGTCATAGGCAGAAAAAGCAGAATGCTCGGCAGGAGAGTAGCGCGTAAGGAGTGAAATTTCAAGCTCGGTCCATGAAAGCATCGCACGCGCATCGAGAATGGGCATTCACGCGGGAATCGCGAAGCCTCGATCCGATCAGAGAGCCTACACCTGCTCCCGTGCTTCGCCCAAAGTTACGCTCACCTCCAGCTTCTTCTTCGCGCGATAGATGGTGATCCGCACCGTGTCCCCGGCCCGGTGATTGTTCATGATCTGGCCGAGCGACTGTTGGTCCGCGATTTCCTGACCATCAATGGCAACGATCAAGTCGCCGCCCACCATGATCGGAATATTGCCCAGATAGGCTCGCTCGCTGCCGCCACGCAGCCCGGCGCGGTCGGCGGCTCCGCCCGGGACTACCTGCACGATCAACAAGCCGTTGTCCGCGGCCAATCCCATCTGGTCCGCCAGTTCCGGGGTAATCGGAATCGTCTTCACCCCCAGCGCCGGACGTCGTACCCGTCCCAGAGTGACCAGATCGTTCAGCACGGCTTTGGCGGTGTTCACCGGGATGGCAAATCCAATTCCCGCGCTCTGCCCCACGTTGGAGGCGATCATGGTATTGATCCCGATTACCTCGCCACGCCAGTTAAGCAACGGGCCGCCAGAATTTCCCGGATTGATGGCCGCGTCCGTCTGGATAGCTTCGTCGATCTGCATGCCATCGGGTTCCTGCACCGGACGGATCGAACTGATAATGCCCCTCGTCATGGTACCGGCGAGCCCGAAGGGGTTGCCGATGGCGTAAACTTTCTGGCCCACCTGCAGATTTCGCGAGTCGCCCAGTACCATCGGAGTGAACTCCGAGCCCTTGATCTGAATCACCGCCAGGTCGTGAGAGCGGTCGGTGCCGACCACGGTGGCGCGGTACTTCTTGCGGTTGTGCAAGGTGACTTCCACCTGGCGAGCGTCGGCGATCACGTGATAGTTGGTCAGCACGTGACCTTCCTTGTCGATGATGAACCCCGATCCCTGGCCCTCCTGCGGCGTCAGGCCGTAGAAAAAGTCAAAGGTCACGGCCCGCGAGGTAATGTTCACCACCGAATCGATATTCTTGCGATAGACATTGATGTTGTTCTGCTCTTCGCTGTCGAGAATCTCGCTCGGGGCAGCCTCGGTGATCTCCACCTTGCTGTTCGAACTGCCAAACCAACTCGTCGGATGCAGCTGGCCCGAACGATAGGTAGTGAAGTAGTAGAACGCGCCGGCAAAAATCACGGCCAGCAGAACGGGACGCAGCAGCTTCATGGTTCAAAACCTTCCATCATCGATTCACCCTTGATTCTAAATCCTTTTACCCCGCGGCTGCGGCCGTGCTCTGTGGCGCTGGCCAGGCGCGACAACTCAATCTATACCGAAATCTCTGATGATTATCGTGGCGTCCCCGGTCACGTGGGGAGAAATGGCATGAAACCCCCATAAATGCACCCAGGCGTTGCCGCTTCGCAAAGTCATGAATGACTTCATCAATCCCGGGGGTACAAACGTAAGGAAGACAAAAATCACGGACAGAATTGAATGCGATACCGAATCGTACACCGTCCAGTATTCGAACAGGTGCAGCGCCCCGTAGCTGACTCCGCCCAGCAGAACCGCCGTCGAGGCCGACCCGGCCAGTTTCATATAGCGCGGCATCAAAATCGCATAGATGAACACCATCACCGGCAGCCCGGTGCCCAACAGGTGCACCACCAGGGAAAGCGCCCCGCCCTCGAGAATCTGATGGCGATGGAGCTTCAGCAAACCGCCAGTCGCCAGATCACCCGCGGAAATAATTGCCAGGATCACTACGATTACCAGCGCGTCGTTGCGCAGGTTTGCCGATTTCAGATTCAACGCCTCCCGCGAATAGCCGCGTGCGCGAAATACGGCATAGGGTACAACCGCGAACAAGACAAAGTTGAAAATGGCCCAGGTCCAGACTTCCTGCGGCGACTGTGTCCGCGTTGCACCGAAAAGTGAGCCGTTCAGATGCATCCCGATTCCTTCGCCGAACATCCTCCTGCCCACAATCTGGCCGATGACCATCACCACCGCGGCATAAAGCCACAGCCACAATGTCTCCCTCCGTGCAATGGCAATTTCC
>JBGQIG010000202.1:0-5974 GCA_041498365.1 Terriglobia bacterium
AAGTAGCGCCAGCATCCCGCCCTAAGTAGCCCCGGCATCCCGCCCTAAGTAGCGCCGGCGTCCCGCCCTAAGTAGCGCCGGCGTCCCGCCGGCTGTCGTGGGGGCGTCCCGCCCCCACAGCCAGAGCCAAATCCTAGTGTTGCGAGATCCGGAAGCTGCCAAGTGGGCAGGCGAGACGGCTGCCCGACAGCCGGCGGGACGCCGGCGCTACAACACCAAATCCGTTTTGCCTTCGGCCCTGGTCCTCAGCCGGTACCAGGTCACGATGGCGGCGAGCGAAAAAACAAAAATGATGCTGGAGACAGCGTTGATTTCCGGGGTGATGCCGCGGCGCAAACGTCCCCAGATCTCCAGCGGCAGCGTGTTGTCGCGCCCGATCAGGAAAAAGCTGACCGCAATTTCGTCCATGGAGAGGGTGAAGATCAGCAACGCGGCGCCGATGATCGATAGCCGCAGATTAGGAAGCGTCACACGCCAGAATGTCTGCCAGTAGTTCGCCCCCAGGTCGAGCGAGGCTTCTTCCTGCGCGCGATCGAGCTTTTGCAGGCCCGCAAACACCTCAGTTGTCGCCACGGAAATCAGGGCGGTGCCGTGACCCAACACAATTGTTACCAGACTAAGCTTCACATCGCCTTCGCGAAACAACATCAGCAGAGAAAGTCCTGTGATAATTCCCGGCAGGATCAGTGGCAGCAGCACCAGGCGGCGAAAGAGCACCTTGCCCGGGAAGTCAGCACGATCAAGAGCCAGCGCCGCCGGAATGCCGAACATCAGAGAGATAGCCATCGCTGCAAACGCAACCAGCAGGCTGTTTAGAACGGAAGTCCAGATGGCGTCATCGGCAAAAAGCTGGCGGTACCAGTTGAGGGTCAAGTCGCGCGGCGGAAACCCACCTACGCCAGGACCATTGAACGAGTAAACGATCAGCGTAACGATAGGCAGGTAGAGAAAACCGAAGACGATAATGGCGTGCCAGGGCAGCCAGCGCGAGGTCGGGACCGTGCTCTCGCGGGCCGTTCTCTGGTGGCTCATCGGAAGCTCCATTTCTTCTCCAGACCCTCGGAAAGAAAGAGCAACGCCAGCACCAGCGCCAGCATGCAAAACGAGATGGCCGCGCCCAAAGGCCAGTTGTAGGCCGCTCCGAACAAACTGACCACGATATTTGAAATCATGATGCCACTGGGCCCGCCCAGCAGCAGTGGCGCAAGAAAATCGCCCAGGCTAAGCACGAACGCGAACGTCGCTCCTGCGAGAACTCCGGGGATGGAAAGAGGGAAGATCACTCTCCAGAAAGTTTGAAAAGGCGATGCTCCCAGATCATGCGACGCCTCGACCAGGTTCCGGGGGATGTGTTCGAGGGCTGCGTAAATCGGCAGGAATGCGAATGGAGTGTAAATATGCGTGAGGGTCAGCACCACGGCGAACGGACTGTACAGGAGAAAGTCCAGCGGATGTTTGGTTAGGTGCACGTATTGCAGCAGTGTATTGAGGACACCATCGCTGCCCAGGATGGTCTTCCACGCATAAGCTCGTACCAGATAGCTGACCCACAGCGGAATGATCACCAATTGGTACAGGAGGTCTTTCCTCTTGCCGGCGTAAAACGAAAGATAGTAGGCGAGGGGATAACCCAACAGGAGAGAGAAGATCATTACCCGGGCCGCGATCCACATCGAGCGAAACAGAGTTTGCAGGTAAACATTCACGCGGAAGAGTTGCCGGTAATTGTCCAGAGTCCAGGAGTGGACGATCGTTTGTAACGGCGAAACCGACCAGAAGCTGTAACAGAAAAGAAGCACGTAGGGAACAAGCAGGAATAGAGCCACCCACAGCAGGGGAGGTACAGTAATCGCGGTTCGATAGGCGCGAGAGAACATAAATAAAGCTCAAGTCAAAAGCGGCGGACTAGAGTGTCCGCCCTACACATCAAGTTCTTTCCTGGGGTTGCTGAATCCCGGAGTCCCGGACGGGCACGGCATCTGCCGATGAGAACTCAAGGTCTACATCTCCATTCCAGTTTTCGCGGCTGGCGGTGCGAATGGAGAGCACAAGCCCATCCGGGCACTCGACCTGCAGAAGTTCGGTGGCCCCGTGAAATGCCTGGCGCAAAATCTTGCCCCGGAAACGCACCGTCGTACCGCTGCTACTACCTTCTGCCATCCTGATGTTTTCGGGACGCAGTGAAAAAAGGCCAGGGCCATCCCGCAACCCGGTGCGCCAGGAGAGCGAATGGCAATGAGCCACTCCGTCCTTGACTTCCCCTCGCAGCAGATTGGTGTGGCCAATGAACTGGGCGGTGTAGGCGGTTGCCGGACGGGTGTAGATCTCTCGTGGAGATGCCACCTGCTCCAGTTCTCCCATACGCAACAGGGCGATGCGGTCGGACATGACCATGGCCTCTTCCTGATCGTGGGTCACAAATACGAAAGAGATTCCGACTTCCCGCTGCAGCGATTTCAGTTCCACCTGCATCTGGCGGCGCAGATTAGCGTCCAGCGCGGAAAGTGGCTCGTCGAGCAGCAGCAGGCGGGGCCGGTTCACCAGCGCGCGGGCCAGAGCGATGCGCTGTTGCTGTCCGCCACTGATCCTTGACGGCTTGGCACCGGCGTAGGGCGTCATCTTGACCATTTCAAGCGCCTGTTCCACTCGCGTCGCGACTTCCTGCTTGGGCAGCCTGGCGATCTTCAATCCGTAACCTACGTTTTCCGCGACCGTCAGGTGCGGGAACAGCGCGTAGTGCTGAAATACGGTGTTGACTCGGCGCCGGTATGGAGGCAGGTTATCGAGTCGCTCGCCGCCCATCAGAATTTCGCCGGAGCTGGCGCTCTCGAAACCGGCGATGATGCGCAGCAGCGTGGTTTTGCCCGAACCGCTTTCACCGAGGATGGTAAGAAACTCGCCCTCGGCAACCTGCAGCGAGATGTCGCGCAACACGGGATTCTTCCCGAACGATTTGGCGACGTTGCGGATGGTGAGTAACGGAGACGCTGAAGCTTGCGTCGCGTCGGTGGTCGCGGTTTGGCTTACGGTAGCCACGTTGTGCTTTGTAGCGCCGGCATCCTGCCGCTCGCGACTCCGAGGGCAAGATGCCCTCGGGACAGCCGGCGAGACGCCGGCGCTACGGTTTCGCTACACTACTGCGCTGCTTTTATCTCGTTCCAGATCTCGACGTACTTGGTGCGGCGTGGCACATCCTGCCAGAAGTAAAGCTGCTTCTGATAGTTGTCCACGTCGTCGAGGTGCAGACTCTTGATTTCCTCGGGCGTCATGTATTGCGCTGACTGCGGGTTTGCCGGAGTATAGCCGGTGATATCCGTGATCTTCTTCTGGGTCTGCGCTTCTGCCATGTACTCCAGAAATTTGTGCGCCAGGTCTTTGTTCTCACTGCCGGCAGTGATCATCAGGTGATCAATCCAGCCCGTAGTGTTTTCCTTGGGAATGGTCTCTCCGACGGGAAAGTTGATCTTGCGGAGCTGGTTGGTCATCAGGGGCCAGCCCATGGCTGCGACCACTTCGTGATTCTGGAACAGGTTGGTCAGTTCGCCTGCAGTCGACCACATTTTGCGGATGTTTGGTTTCAGCTCCAGCACTTTTTTCTTGACCGCTTCCAGCTGTTCGTCGGTAAGGTTGTAAAGCTGGGAAGGATCCGGCTTGTCGTAACCTAGAATTTGAGCCGCCATGTACATGGTGGAAAGATCGTCCCAGACTGAAATCTTGCCACGATACCTCGGGTCCCAGAGCACCGCCCAGCTCTCCGGAGGTTGGGAAAAAACTGTAGTGTCATAGATCAGCGGATCGGGCCCCCACATGAAGGGCACGCCGTACACGTGCCCTTTCACTCGCACCAGGGGTAGGGAAGTGAGCTGCGGCGAAAGCTGGCTGTAGCTGGGAATCTTCGAAAGTTCAAGCGGCGCAGCCAAACCGGCGGCTGCGATTGAAGTGGCAACATCGCTCGAAGGCGAGATCACATCGTAATTCCCGGCGCTGCCGCCGCGCAGTTTCGAAACCAACTCATCGCTCGATCCCATGTAGGTCGCGGAAACCTTGCAGTGGTACTGTTCCTCGAAGCCGCGTACGAAGGAAGGGTCGGCGTAGCCTTCCCACACCAGCAGGTTTAGCGAGGGCGTTTTCTTGCTGCAAGAACCTAATAGAAGGATGGATGCAAACAGCGAAACCGAAATCGTAAGACGCCGAATCATCATTTCACCTCCGCTGCGGCTGACGCTGCCGGCCATCCAGGCGCCTGGTAGACCGCTTTTCCGCCAACCATGGTTAACAGTACTTCTGTGTTCGCGATCTGGTTGGGCTCAACCTTAAACAGATTCTGGGAAAGCACGATCAGGTCGGCCAGCTTTCCGGGCTCGAGCGAGCCTTCTGTTTTCTCGCGATGCCCCGCAAAAGCCGCGCCCAGAGTATAGGCCTTGATGGCGTCTTCGAGGCTGATGCGTTCGTGGGGCAGAAAGCCTCCGGGGGGATCGCCTCCTCTTGTCTGCCGGGTCAACGCATTCTGCATTCCCGGCCAGGGACTCTGGGTCACGATCGGCCAGTCGCTGCCGAAGGCAAGCACCCCGCCAAAGTCGGCCACGCTGTGCCACGCGAATCCGCGTTGCGCGCGTTCCGGTCCGGCTTTAGGCAACCAGACCGTGAAGAGCTCCTCATCGGGATAAGCATGCAAGGGTTGAAAGCTGGCAATGACACCCAGCTTGCCGAAGCGTGGAATATCCTCCGTGCTGATGGTTTCAATGTGCTCAATGCGGGGCCGAGAATCCTGAGAGTGGTTAGCCTTCCGTGCATCCTCATAGGCATCCAAGGCCAGGCGTACGGCGCGGTCGCCGATAGCGTGGGAGAAAATCTGGATGTGGGCAGCATCCAATTTCGCCACGGCGCGCATGTAGTTCTCCGGAGTCCACAGCAGGCTACCAGCCTGTTTTGCATCATCCGAATAAGGCGCCAGCATGGCCGCGGTATGCGCTTCGATCACTCCATCGACGAAGAATTTTGCCGCGCCGGCGGCGATCCACTCGTCATGGTAGCGGCGGCGAGCGTCTTCAATCTTCTTGATCTCCGCATCAGTAACGACGGGTGGGTGCATGCGAGCCGCAATTTGAAAACGGACGCTCAGCTGACCCTGACGTCGCAACTCATCGTAAATCTCGAGAACGCCAAAATCTCCGCCCTGCACGTGAACCCCGTCCGTGCTGATAGCACGAACCAGGCCGACCTGGTTGGCTTCACGCATTCCCTGGCGCAGTGCTTCCAGAACCTCCTGGTGGCGGGGTTCGGGAATGGCTCTCCTGACAACCTCGTCGGCCGCATCGTCCTTGACTGCTCCCGTCGGTTCACCGGATTTCGAGTCGCGCACAAACTCGCCGCCGGCCGGGTCGGCAGTTTTTTTGGTGATTCGCGCGAGTTGTAGCGCCTTGCTGTTGGCCCACCAGGTGTGCCCGTCGAAACTCTCCAGGTACACGGGACGATCAGGAATGATCTGGTCGAGGTAACTCTTGTCCGGCATGCCGGAAGGATTGAAGACAGTGTAGTTCCAGCCGCGTCCCAGAACCCACGGCAGATCGGGATGAGCGTCAGCGAATGTTTTTACCTGTTTCTGGATTTCACTTACGGTCTTCGCCTCATCCAGATTCACTTGGGCCAGGCTCAGCGATCCGTCCAAGAAATGCATGTGACAGTCGGTAAATCCCGGCAAAACCAGGTGTTCCCGAGCATCGATCACCTGGGTGGAGGCCCCGCGATAGGCGGCAATCTCTTTCGCGTCGCCCACAGCAAGAATTTTGTCTCCGCGGATGGCAAGCGCTTCTGCCCACGGCTGGCGCACATTGACAGTGTAGATTCGCGCATTCACGATCACCGTATCTGCGATCGGAGACGGCGCTGACTGCGCCCATGTGCTGGCTAACAGGAAGATGATGGCCGCCGGGAAAAGCCAACAGCACAGCTTGTGGAATTGCCCGGACTCAAC
>JBGQIG010000203.1:0-5949 GCA_041498365.1 Terriglobia bacterium
ACTTTCAATTCCGTGCCCAAGGACGCGAACTCGGGCGGCACGTAGGCTAGGGCAATGTTTTTCTTCAGAAAAGGCGCGGGCGAGCCGCTGGTGACGTAACCGATCTTGGCCCCAGCGCCGTTCAGCACACAGTAACCATCACGAGCGATGCCGCGGTCAATCATCTCTAACCCCACCAACGTGCGCTTTACCCCATCAGTTTTTGCTTTTTCCAGAGCCGCTCGGCCGATGAAGTCAGGTTTCTCCATCTTGCAGAAGCGATCCAGGCCCGCCTCCCACACGTTGATGGTGTCGGAAATTTCGTGACTATAGAGCGGCAGCCTGGCTTCCAGGCGCAGCGTGTTGCGTGCGCCGAGGCCGCAGGGAACGACGTGGAACTCTTTGCCCGCGTGCAGGATTTCGTTCCACACCCGCGCGCTGGTTTCCTGGTCGCCGGCGATGTAGATCTCGAATCCATCTTCGCCGGTGTAGCCGGTGCGAGCGATCAGGATATTTTTCAGCCCGCAAACTGTCCCCCGGGTCACCCAATAGAATTTCACCGCCGAGAGGTCCGCGTCAGTAAGCTTCTGCAGCACATTCACGCCTTTCGGACCCTGGATAGCAATCTGGGTAAAATCGTCGGAGAGATCTTCGACCCGGCAATTGAACTGGCGGGTATGGTCGCGCACCCAGTTGAAGTCCTTTTCGCGAGTTCCGGCGTTGATCACCAGCAAATACTCGTCGTCTCCGAGACGGTGGACAATCACGTCATCCACGAAAGTCCCCTGCGGATAAAGCAACGCCGAGTACTGCGCCTGGCCCACAGCGAGCCGGGCGGCGTCATTCATGGAAATGTGCTGGACTGCTGCCAGGGCTTCCGGCCCGGCCAGCCGGATATCGCCCATGTGGCTGACATCGAAGATGCCGACACCCGTCCGCACCGCATTGTGTTCGGCAAGAATGCCACCCACGGACGGGTATTCAACCGGCATGTCCCAGCCGTTGAATTCGACCATTTTGGCGCCCATCCGGCGATGAACAGGGTTGAGCGCGGTCTTGCGAATGGCGGGCGTAGTCGCCTCAACAGCGGGCAATGAAACCTCGATCACGAGCAGTAACTGGGCTGCTGAATTGGTGAGACTTATTACCGTAACACGCGCTTGGCGATGGCTTCAACTGAGGGTTACCAACGGAACTTTCCACATCCTTCAGACCCGCGCTAGAGTTCGCCTATGGCCACTACCACCAAGACCAAGTATCGCTGCATGCAGTGCGATCTGACCGAAGACAAGTGTGACTGCGAAAAGTATTGTTGCTCCTGCCAGGGACAGATTGACATCCGCCTGTGCAGCGATGGTCTTTATTACTGCCCACCTTGCCGGGAAGCCTGCGGCTACCGAGTCTCGGACTAAGGCCAGGCTTTCCCCGGGAAGGCCGAATCATGCGGCGATGGCTGTGAGCTTAAAGCAGCGTGAGTCTTATATCATGTTCGCCCATGGCTCTCTATCAGTTTCATCCTCTTTGCGACGCGGAGATCGCAAAGGTTCCTCAAGAACCAGGCGTGTATGTTCTGTTTCAAATCCAGATTCCGATTCATGGGGATAGCGCGAAGAATCTCCGCAGGGAACTGATCCGCGCCAAGAGACGATTCCCCGGCGCGAGTCATTTTTCGGTTGAGGCGATGAATGGCGATGCGCGAAGTATCCGTCAGCGGGTGCGCGAGATCAGGGAGAGGTTGAAACTGGTGAGGAAAGGGACATTCGTGGGATCGAGAGGTTGATGGCTCTGCCCGAATGTGGCCGTCCGCGTATGCTGGACATTAACGCCCGGGAGGGTACGACTTAAGTCGTGCCGACATGTGCTTCTGCGGCTCGGGCTTTAGCCACTGCGGGACCGCTCTATCGGCTAAGCCGGCTTGCGATTTCTTACCGCGCTAACGAAGAGCTATGACACTCAAGCCCTTCCGGGCAGGGATCCGATTCGAATCCGTCGTGCGCAGAGGAGTAAGGATAGTCTTCCGCCCGGGACACAATCCTAGCCTTGATAGGGTTCTGACGAATGTATTCGACGTGTCTGGAATAGTCACGGGCATCCCGAATACGGCGGTCGACGTATCCACGCTCCCAAACCTCGATGTTCAACGCCAAGCGCTTCTTTACTCGATAGGAGAATCCACCTTTGATGAATTGCATCGAACGTTCCAGGGCGATGCCGGTCGGAGTGAGGAGCAGGTGGAAATGAGTAGGCATTACCACAAATTCGTGTATCAGGAATTTTCGTTCTCTTCGATAGTAGAGGATTGTTTCGATGAATAGGCCTGCCATGCGTTCAGTTTGAAACAGGGAACGATGTCCCCAGGTGCTGGCGGTTACGAAATAGACATTTGAGCCGAAAGAAGTGCGATCGTGAGGTGGTTTAGACATATTGACCTCAGCGGCTAAAGCCGCAATCTTGAGGGCGTCTGGCGGCACGGCTGAAGCCGTGCCCTCCCGTTCGAATCGCTCGTCCGGAGTTCCGTCCTGGCCTTCGCTAGGGCGCGTCATTCCTTACATATCGCAGGTTGGTCTCGGGTGTCTGTGACGGAGGAACAACGACGCGGGCAGGATGGGCGCTAGATGACCACTGTCTCTTTGTATTCTCCGAAAATTTTTCTCATTGTGTCGGAGATTTCGCCGACCGTGGCGTTGGCTTCGACCGCGGCTAGGATTCTGGGCATGAGATTCTCTCCGGAGCGGGCGGCGTCCTCGATTTGCTTTAGGGTGGCTTGCCAGAGGCCGGCATCCCGGCGGGTGCGCAGGGCGCGCAGGCGTTCGACCTGCTTGCGTTCCAGCGCCTCGTCTATGCGCTGGATGGGGATGGGCTTTTCTTCCTCCACGGTGAAGCGGTTTACGCCGACCACCACTGCTTCCTCGCGGTCCACCTGCTGCTGGTACTCGTATGCGGCGTTCTGGATTTCCTGCTGCACGTAGCCGCGTTCCAGAGCTTTGATCATGCCGCCGAGAGCTTCAATTTTCTCGAGATAGGCTGCCGCGCGAGTTTCGATTTCGTTGGTCAAGTTCTCAACGTAATAGGACCCGGCCAGCGGGTCGACAGTTTGCGGGAGCCCGGATTCGTAGGCCACGATTTGCTGAGTGCGGAGGGCGATCCGCGCCGCTTGCTCGGTGGGCAAGGCGAGCGCTTCGTCGTAGGAATTGGTGTGGAGCGACTGGGTGCTGCCGAGGACGGCGGCCAGTGCCTGCAGTGCAGTGCGCACGATATTGTTCTCCGGCTGCTGCGCTGTGAGGGTGGAGCCTGCGGTCTGTGTGTGAAAGCGCAGCATCCAGGAACGCGGATTCTTCGCCTTGAAATGGTCTCGCATGATGCGGGCCCACATACGGCGGGCGGCGCGATACTTGGCGACTTCTTCCAGAAAATTGTTGTGGGCATTGAAGAAGAAGGAGATCCGCGGCGCAAACTTGTCGACGTCGAGTCCAACGTCGATGGCCCCTTGCACGTAGGCGATGCCGTTGCCCAGAGTGAAAGCTACTTCCTGGACGGCGGTCGATCCGGCTTCGCGCATGTGATAGCCGGAGATCGAAATCGTGTTCCACTCGGGAACGTTCTGATTGGTCCAGGCAAAAAGATCGGTGATGATGCGCATGGCCTGCGCCGGAGGAAAAATGTATGTGCCGCGGGCTATGTATTCCTTGAGTACGTCATTTTGCACCGTGCCGGAGAGCTTCCGGATGTCCGCGCCCTGACGGCGGGCTACTCCGACGTAAAGTGCCAGCAGAATCGACGCGGTGGCGTTGATGGTCATCGAGGTGGAAATCTTGGTCAGGTCAATGCCTTCGAAGAGGCGCTGCATGTCTTCGATCGAGTCGATGGCGACGCCGACTTTCCCCACTTCACCAACAGCCAGCGGGTGATCGGAATCGAGTCCGATTTGCGTGGGCAGGTCAAAGGCAACGGAGAGGCCGGTGGTGCCGTTAGCCAGCAGGTACTTGTAGCGCCTGTTGGACTCCTCGGCGTCACCCATACCGGCGTACTGGCGCATGGTCCACAGGCGGCCACGGTACATCGTGGGCTGCACGCCACGAGTGAAGGGGTATTCGCCCGGATAACCCACATCGCGTTCCTGGTCCCGGCCGTCCAAATCACTCGGCGTGTACATGGCGCGGACCGGGATATGCGAAGAAGTTTCGGGATCGGCGGGTATGGCGCTGGCGGCTTTGAGTTTATCGGTCATGACGAACAGTCGTCAGTTGTCAGGAAATCAAAGACCGCTGACGACTTGTCCTGACGACTGAAGACTGAAAACTGACGACTGTGTTTCAACCCTTCTTCCATACTCGCCAAAACGAGCTCACCCCGAACCAGACGAACGTCAGTGTGAAAACAATTGCAACCAGTACTCGGCCTGGAGTAGTCTGACCGGCTTGGTAGCGAGCGTATTCGCGAAAGAAGGCGATAGCGCCGATGCTGGCTAAAGCCAGGAAAACAAAGCCGGTCACCTCTAACCAAAGCTGATGCAGAACGCGTGCGAAATGGACTGCAGTGGTGCGAGCGGCCTGAAGGATCGCGCTTCCGGTCCGCGTACGTCCGGCATACTGGGCAGCGACTCGCGCGAGAATGCTTAATTTGCGGACGGTTGATACAGTCGTCATCAGCGTCGATTTTAGCAGTGTTCGGGGTTACAATGACGATCACGGCAGTGGCGTCGCGTAGCCGGGCGGCGCATTCCGGCATCTAAGTCTTAATGAAGGGGTCGGGAGCCGCGGTTTCGCTAGAGGGGGCAGGCTGCCGGCGCGACAGGGGGCAATGTGGACCAGCAACTGAAGCAATTAATGAAAGAACTGGGAGAGGCGATTAACGAGTCGCTGGCGGAGAGCGGGCAGATCGCCGAGGTCGTTTCCCGAATCAAAGATGGAGGGTACGACATTTTCCTGGTGCTGGAAGCCACAATTGGCGTGAGCAAGCCGGGGGAAAAGTCCGATGACAAGACGTCTATGGTCACCACCCTGACCACGAATCCCGAGTTCAAGATCAGTGATCAGGACCTCAAGTTCCTGAAATCCCTGCGCATCAAGATTGAAAACGACGCTGCCTAGCAGTCGTCAGTCTGCGGTCGTCAGTCTTCAGCAACCCCTTTCCAGGCTCACGTCTTTCTTTGCGATCCTGGCGGTAACTCTGTGATTTTTGCCGTTAGATCTAAAAGCCCGCCAAGGACGCCGCAAAGATCGCAAAGCAAGGCTTGACCGCCGAATTGAAGTGCTGAAGACTGACGACCGAAGACTGACGACTGCTACATCTCCTATCTGGTACACTGACGCGTTCTGTAGCCCCCGCGAAGCAAGGGGCCGCGGAATTTCCCCGGGTCTGTAAGCGAAATCGAAACGGAATCGCCATGAAAGACACGCTGGGAGTCTTGTTAGCGGGAGGGGCGGGTGAGCGGCTTTATCCGTTGACCCGTGACCGAGCCAAGCCTGCCGTCACCTTTGGCGGAATCTACCGCATCATCGACGTCACTCTTTCCAACTGCATCAACTCCGATCTGCGGCGAGTCTACATCCTCACCCAGTACAAGGCGCTGTCGCTGAACCGGCATGTCCGCGAGGGCTGGAACATCATGGGCAGCGAGATGGGCGAATTCATCGAGGTTCTGCCGCCCATGAAGCGGGTGAGCGAGCAGTGGTATCAGGGTACGGCTGATGCTGTGTATCAGAATATTTATTCCATCGGTTCGGAACAACCCAGGCACGTGCTCATCTTGTCCGGCGATCACATTTACAAGATGAACTACGGCTTGATGCTGCAGCGCCACAACGACTCGGGAGCGGACGTAACCCTGGCGACGATTCAGATCGATCCCGGCGAGGTGTCCCGGTTCGGGGTAGTGAATGTCGACCGCGATCACCGGGTGCTGGGCTTCGAGGAGAAGCCTAAGAACACCAAGCTGCGCTCGCCATCGAATCCCGATAAAGTTTGCGC
>JBGQIG010000204.1:0-5935 GCA_041498365.1 Terriglobia bacterium
GTCTACGGCTGTATCGCGGAAGCGGTGAGACAAGTTGCCTTTGATCCAAACGCCGGCATTCTGCATGAGTAGTCTTAGGTCATGTTGCCAATTGGTTGTTGCCGATGTGGGCAGGCTCGTGCCATTCCAAAAGATGTAACGCGGGTTTCCATTCGTGACGGCCAGCAATTCCCGATGCAGTGCGGGATCTAGCTTCTGCATCACGGCCTTTCCCGTCTTCTGCCGCTCAATCTTCAGCCATCCTCCGCCAATGTTCCGGTGCTCTAGTTGGATTGTGTCGCGAATAGCAAGTCCCGTACTGACCATGCAGTGAATCAAAGCCGTTACCCTCGCGGCCGTCACGGGATCCGGAAACGTCTTCGGTACTTGTACCAGCAGCTTCGTCAACTCGGCTTCTGTGAGCGGCTTGGGCTTCAGACGTTCTTTGTCTTCCCGCGTAACCTTGATCGGCTTGCCCAGCGCGTCCAACAACTCATCGCGGTGATCCCCCCGGCAGCAATAGCGAATGAAGGCGCGTAGATTCTGCTGTGCCTTTTGCCGAGTGATCGCAGACTTCCAGGTCTTGTCCCACGTCGCCCGAAACTCGATTACGTCCTGTTTGGTGATCTGTTGCGGGAAGAACCGCGGCTCGGGACGATTTCCGAGGAACCCCTCAAAGCATCCGAGCTGATGCGACGCCTTGCTGATAGTTGCTGGCCCCACACCCTCGCCCCGTTTGGCCATGATGAAAGTTTCAACGGCCGCGCGGATAGACTGGGCCGCCCCCTGCTGGACGGTCTGAACCTCACCGGGCACCTCCCCGGCATCTAATTTCTTCTGGAGATCCCGCGCGGCATCCTCGGCAATGCCCCAGGTCCGGGTTCCGGCCGGCCGGCGGTGCTGCTGGCCTCGCAGCGAAAACCTCAGCCATTTGGCGCAATCACACCTCGGATAGGATTCATCCTCTCGATGCGGGCAAGTTCCGCGGTGCCGGACGTAGACGGCAACGCTAGATTTCCGGTGCAGTTTGAACACGTGACCCCCCACCTAGCAAGGGAATTGTAGCACATGCCATAGCACAGAAACCAGATTAAACCGCGTTTACACTAGAAAAGAGGTGGAGGCGCGGGTCGGAATCGAACCGACGTATAAAGGTTTTGCAGACCTCTCCCTTACCACTTGGGTACCGCGCCCTGTTCCGAATGGAAAAAGCCTCGCGGCCGCGGGACTCTTCCGCCGAGAATCTGGAGCGGGAGACGGGGGTCGAACCCGCGACATCGACCTTGGCAAGGTCGCGCTCTACCACTGAGCTACTCCCGCTCGGCGTATCTGATTATAAACAACCGCACAACCTTGCAGCAATGCCGCCTCGATCTAGGCGGGGGCGTCTCGTGCGCGAGTAGCACGGCCCTGCGCATCAGAGGTAGTCGGAATGGCAGCATGGCGGCGAAAGCTGCGTCGCGTTGCCACGCCAACACACGGGCGGGACGCTCGCGCCCATCGCCCCTACCTCGAACTAATATTTACCGTCCTTTTGCATGGCCTCGTTGGCTTTCGCTGTGATCTGGTTCCGCACGTCCCAGAGTTCCTTGTAAAACAGATGTTCCATGCGCTGATGCAGGACCTCCACCGGCGTCCCCATCGTGCCTACGACTCCGCCGCCGATGATCCGCTGGGCCAGCTTCAGATGGTGAAAGCGGAACAGGTGGACGCGTTCATCGAAATCGAGCAGGCGTTCGGCTACGTCATGCAGGCCGAAAAATTCCGCGTGGCGGCGATACAGATCATCCACACTCAGAGCAGCCTGCTCCAACTGGGCATGGAAGGCTTCACCTAGGCGGGGACCAATGTGGAGCAGCGCGAGGAAGCCGGGCGAATCCAGGCCGCTGCCATGTCCCAGCCCGGCGCGAATCAGGTGATAGTCGTAGGGGGTGATGGTCTCCAGGACGTGCAGCATGGAGATAGGGTATTCCAGCATGTGATTGCCGCGGCGCAGGAGCTGGGCAGAGTTGAAGAAATCGCCGTCGGCAATAAGTCCCCGAGCGCGGTCGAGCTCCCAGGCCACTCCCTTCAACAACAACTCGGAAGCCTGATGCACTACCTGGAAGGTCATCTCATCGGGATGCAGGAATTCTTCGGGGCTTTTCTGCAGCGACAGCAGTTCATCAGTGCGCAGGTAGCGCTCGTAGTCCGAGGCCCCCTTTCCGGGCAGAATCGGTTTTCGCAGATCATCCATATTCGTATCCTGCGGCTTGATCTTATTGCCTGTTGAACAATTTGCGATTCGTAATCAGGGTACGCCTTCGCGCTTTCGGAATCCGTCGTCGAGCCCCAAACTCCGTGGACGAGTGGGCTTTAGCGCTGCGTTTTCGGCCTGACGGGTTGTGGTTGGAAGGAAAGCCAAACTCCGGGGGGCTGAAGCCCCCGCAGATTCGACGCCTCGTACGCGGCTCTGAAGGGCCGCGCTTCAACGTCGGTCCCGGCTGCCCGCGTTTTTCCGCACGACTCTCTAAATCGTGTGCCTCCCAAAGCTCATCCGCGTTGCCCTTTCTTAACCGTAGCCGGTCTATCAGGAGTGGCCGGTCCATTGTGGGTCTTTTTCCGGAGCGACGATTTCACCATCGCGCATGTGAATGATACGATCCCCATACCTGGCAGCTTCCGGGTTGTGCGTGATCATGAGTACGGTCTGACCGAGTTCCCGGTTGGAATGACGCAACATGCCGAGCACGATTTCGGAGTTCTTCGAGTCCAGGTTACCGGTTGGTTCATCCGCCAGGACGATCGCCGGCTTGTTGATCAGGGCGCGGGCCAGCGCCACCCGCTGCTGTTCTCCTCCGGAGAGCTCGGATGGCCGATGATGCAGGCGTTTGTCCAGCCCTAACAGGCCCACAATCTTGTTGAAGTAGGTGGCGTCGTGGGTCCCATTCGTGCCGGCAATATCGAGCGCAATGTCAATGTTGGAGCGCGCGTCGAGAGTGGGCAACAGGTTGAACTTCTGGAAGACAAATCCGATCTTGCGCTTGCGCATGCGGGTGCGCTCGGCGTCGGAAAGTTGTGCGAAGTCGTCTCCGTCGACGAGAACGTGACCAGAGTCGGCGCGCGTCAGTCCACCGAGAAGGTAGAACAGCGTGGATTTGCCGCTGCCGGATGGGCCTACGACGCTTACAAACTCTCCCTTTTGCACGCTAAAGGAAATACCCCGGAGGGCGGGAACCTCAATCTTGCCCACGCGGTAGGTCTTGCGCAGTTCCACGGCTTCGATAAAGGCAGGCATCCCAACCCACCGATATTACACGAAGCCTGCGGAGCGCGGGATTGGATTCAGATGCACGGAACTCTCTGCGTCTGAAAGGCAGCGCCTCAGGCGGCGCCCATGCGTCCGGCGGTTTGTGCGCGAGACTGGGCGCGTTTGGGGCCGCGCTTGCGAACCAGCAGCAGGCGGATGCGCTCCAACAATTCCACGGGCGCGTACATACCTTTGGGCAGAAACACATCGGCGCGGGTATCGCGATCGTAGATTCTCACTTTGCCCGAGAGCAGTATGGCGGGAGTCTGAGGTGAGATAGTTTTGATTGCGTCGATGAGTTTGGCTCCATCCACGCCGGGCATGACTAGGTCGGTGAGCACCAAGTCCACGCCACCCTTCTTGAATCGCTCCAGAGCTTCTTCACCGCTGTTGCAGGCGATCACGCGATAGCCCCGGGTTTCGAGCATGACCTTACGGATGGAAAGGGACTGTTCGTTATCGTCTACGCAAAGAATCGTTCGTTTCGGCTTCATTCGGTTTTCCGAAGTGACAACTTGAGCGGCACCGGCGCCAGAGGGTCCGAACCTTTCATTGTGCTGGAGAGCTCAGAGCGAGACAAAATGCTAACGGCAGAAGAGAAGTATGTAAAGTGCCGCCGATGCTAATGGTAAAGTTGCGCCATTGAAAAAGACTCGTGCTTGTGCATAGCGGGATTTTTTCAGGGCAATCAGGCAACGGCCGCTCAGAAAACAAGTTCTCCACGGAGGACTTCCACAGCATTTCCTCCTACGCGAACGTTAACCACTCTGTTATCCAGGCGCGATGCGCGCACAAAAATGCGGCTGGCTCGCTGCATCTCCATTCCTTGCTCGATGAGCACTCGCTCCTCCGGTTGGGCCACGCCGTGCGCGACCATCCAGGCGGCGGCACAGCCAGCGGCGGAGCCGGTGGCCGGGTCCTCTCCGTTGTAGAAGAGCATGCGGGCGTGCAGCCGGGCGGTGGGATCGACGGCCTCGCGGGTCACGAAATAGAAAAACTTGCTTCCCCCCGATTGCTGCAAATATTCGCTCGCCCGCACCAGGTCCACATGCAGCCGGCGCATGACTTCCAGCCCTCGCAGCGGAACCATGGTGAAGGCAACGCCAGTCGAAACCGTCTGGATCGGCAGAGAAGGATCGATATCGCCGTCGCGCAAGCTGGTGGCGCGTACCACAGTTTCGCGGTCGTGTACCCGCCCGAACTCGGGTTCCACCTGGGTCATTTCGCCGAACGCCGGCTGTCCGGATGTTTCTTCGAAGCGGACGGGGACGCTGCCGACATTGAGCTCGAGTACGACTTTGTCAGCGCCCGTCGAACCGCGCAAAAGGAACGCGGTGCCCAGGGTAGGATGGCCGGCAAAGGGCAGCTCTTCCTGCACGGTAAAGATTCGGACGCGTATCCCACGCTCCCGCTCGACGGCGGGATCACGCGGCAAGATGAAGGTAGTCTCCGAGAGATTCATCTCGCGCGCCACGGCTTGCATCTGCTGATCGCTTAGCCCCCGTCCGTCGGGGAACACGGCCAACGGATTACCCTCGAATGGACGCGAGGAAAAGACATCGAATTGCGCGAAGGGAAAGTGGCGAAGATCTGCGCTCATGTCGATTTATTGTAGCCCCCTTGCCCGCCCGTGATCCCAGCCGCCATCGCTGTTCGGCGTAGCTTGCAGCCCGGTTGACTCAGTCTCAGACGCCGCGTATCCTAAGCCCTATATGTGCAACAGCCCCACGCCGCTCTGCCTGTGTTGTCGTATCGTGGCGCCGGTGTGTGGGTAGCGATTAAGCGTTTCTCGTAACCCACCTTGGCGCAGATCGGGTGGGCTTCGTTTTTTGTCTCTGATCCTCACCCGCTTTTGTACGCTGCGGCGGGACACCGTCCCGGCCTTCCGGGATGATCTAATTCTGCCAGGAGAGCAACCATGAGTGCAGTTCCTATTACTCCGACCGAGAGTCCGAGCGTATCTCGAATCCCGCGCATCAACGACACCGCGCCCGATTTCACTGCCGAGACCACCCAGGGCACGATCCACTTTCACGAATGGATCGGAGAAGGCTGGGCGGTCCTGTTTTCACACCCGAAAGACTTTACTCCCGTATGCACCACCGAACTCGGCTATATGGCCGGGCTCCAGCCCGAATTTGCCAAGCGCAACACAAAGATTATCGGGTTGAGCGTTGACCCGGTGAGCAGTCACGGCAAGTGGGCGGCGGACATCGAGGAGACCCAGGGACACAAGGTGAACTACCCGATGATCGGCGACCCGGAGCTCAAGATCGCCAAGCTTTATGGCATGTTGCCGGCCGAGAGCGGCAGTACATCCGAAGGCCGTACCGCTGCCGACAACGCCACTGTGCGCACCGTATTCGTAATCGGTCCGGACAAGAAGATCAAGCTCCAGCTCAGCTATCCCATGAGCACCGGCCGGAACTTTGACGAAGTCCTGCGCGTGCTCGATTCGATGCAGCTCACAGCCAAGCACAAGGTTGCCACGCCTGTGAACTGGAAGCAGGGCGACGATGTCATCATCCTGCCCGCGGTATCGAACGATGAGGCGAAGCAGAGGTACCCGGGCGGCTGGAAGGCGCCCAAGCCGTATTTGCGCATCGTCCCCCAGCCGAAGTAGCCGGGGCGAAGTAGGAAGATCGAGCCACGGATTCGCACGGATAA
>JBGQIG010000205.1:0-5898 GCA_041498365.1 Terriglobia bacterium
GAAGCTGGCAGCCCATTTGCAGCCGGCGTCACGCGACATCGGACGGCCGTCAAATTCCGTCGACCGGGCTCGTCGTCGCAATCGCATGCTCTATATTTTTGACGAACCTACAACCGGGCTTCACTTCGACGATGTCAGCAAACTACTCTCTGCCTTCCGGCGTCTAATCGAAGCAGGGGGCTCGATTCTGGTCATCGAGCACAATCTCGAAGTGATCAAGACGGCGGATTGGGTCATTGACCTCGGTCCGGAAGGCGGCGAGCGCGGCGGCTACGTAGTCGGCACAGGCCCTCCCGAAGCGATTGCAAAGCTGCCGAATTCCTACACCGGAAAGTTTCTGGCGCGAGTCCTGAATGGAAATGGATTGCCAACCAACGGCCGGAAGTAGCAAAGCATGCGTAGGGGCAGGTGTCCTCACCTGCCCAGCCGAGCGCAGCTCGGCTAACGTGGCGAGCACCACGCAATTCGAGACGATCCCCGCCACGGCGAGCTTTGCTCGCCCGCCCAGACAGGGACGTCTGGGCCTGCGTGTCATCGCGCTGGTCACAGCGTTGGCCGCTGCCACCGGCATCGCACAATGCCAAAGTTCGAGCAAGACCGTCCGTCACCACAAAGTGGCCATGGAAGATCCTTCTTCCCCACCGGAACTCATCCAGGCGGAGGCCGCCATCGAAAAACAGGACTACCTGACTGCGGAGCCCTTGCTGAAAAAGGTCGTCGAAAACGATCCCGATAACTACGCCGCCTGGTTCGACCTGGGGTTTCTCTACAACGCGATGGGCAAGACCGAAGACTCGATCGCAGCTTACCGCAAGTCCGTAGCCGCGAAACCTGGCGTTTTCGAATCCAATCTCAATCTCGGCCTGATGTTGGTCAAGACACGCCAGCCCGACGCCGAGCAGTTTCTGCGTGCAGCTACCAAGCTGAAGCCCACGGCGCGCGTCACCGAGGGCCAAGCCCGTGCCTGGCTGTCGCTCGGCCACGTACTGGAAGTCAGCAATCCCGACGGAGCGCTCGAGGCTTACAAGCAAGCGGCTCATCTGGACCCGAAGGACCCTGAGCCCCACCTTTCCGCCGGCCCCCTGCTGGAGAGTCAAAACCGCTTCGCTGACGCTGAGCAGGAGTACAAGCAGGCGTTTGCGCTAGATCCCTCCTCCACCGACGCGCTCACTGGCATGGCGAATATCTACATGCGCGGCCATCGCTTCACCGAAGCCGAGGAAATTCTGCACAAGCTGGTCGCGCTTCATCCTGCAGACGCCGGCGCCCATATGCAACTGGGGAGAATGTTGGCAGCGGACGGGCAGAGCGATGCGGCTATCGCCGAGCTGCAAGAGGCGCTGAGGCTGGCACCGAATGATTCCGCGCTGCAGCGCGACCTGGCCGAGTTGTACGTTGAGGCGAAGAAATACGACCAGGCCGAAGGCCAGTACCGTTCCCTGCTGGCGGCCAAGCCGAACGATCCGGACTTACGTTACGGCCTGGGCCGGGTTCTTCTTAAGCAGCGCAAGTTTCCGGAAGCCCAGCAGGAGTTGCTGGCTGCACTCCAGCTCAACCCCGGACTGGGTACGGCTTACGGCGACTTAGCCGCCGCCGCCAATGAAACCAGGAACTACCAACTGGTGATCAAGGCCCTGGATGAACGCGCGAAACTCCTTCCAGAAGCCCCAATCGGGTACTTCCTGCGAGCTACCGCATACGACCACTTGCGCGAGTACAAGCCGGCAGCGGAGAATTATCGCCGCTTCCTGGAGGCCTCGACGGGGAAATTTCCTGATCAGGAATGGCAGGCGCGCCATCGCCTGATCGCCATCGAGCCCAGGAGATGACAATCATGCGCGTTCGGGTAGCTATTCTCATGCTCTTGGCGGCTAGTTCTTTGGCCACGTTCGCGGGCAAAGAGGAGAGTCTCGATCAATTGATTGCACGGGCTGAAGCCGCCCGCCTGCAGGATCGCCCATCTCTCTATCTCCGAATTGCCCGCCGGCAAGCGGAGGCCGCCGACAAGCACTACGAGGATGGCGACGCGGAAGCCGGCAACTCTGCCCTGAATGACATGGTGAACTATTCCGACAAGGCCAGTGATGCCGCTGTTCGTTCCGGAAGAAAACTGAAAGACACTGAGATTGCGCTGCGCAAGATGGCCGAAAAATTTCGCGACATCAAACGCACCCTTCCTTTTGAAGATCAAGCCCCTGTCCAGCAGGCGATCGATCATCTGGAGAAACTGCGCACCGACCTGCTCACCGCCATGTTCGGAAAAAAGGAGAAGAAATGAGGCCGATTCGTATGGGCCTTGCCGGGTGCGCGCTTCTGCTGCTGCTCTCGAGCGCGCTGGCTGAGCGCAAGCGCGATCCCCTCACCATCCCGGAAATCGATCAGTTGCGAGAGACTGCGACCGAGCCCGACTTGCGGCTCAAGCTCTACGTCAAATTCGCCCGGGCGCGCCTGGCCTCTTTAGAGCAGGCGCGGTCCGATCCCAAGACCACGGACCGGGGCCTCGAGACCCACGACCGTCTGCAGGATTTCCTTGATGTTTACGACGAGATGAACGAAAACATCGACACCTACGTTGGCCGCAAGTCAGACCTGCGCAAGGTGCTAAAAACGGTCATTGAGGCTGATACTGAGTTTCAGGCCCGGCTCCGGGCCCTGCAGGACGCTGCCAACACGGCAAAAGACGAAGCCCGGCAATATGAATTTCTGCTGTCAAACGCGCTCGAAACCCTGGACAGCAGCGCTCAGGACCACCGCCAGTTGCTGAGCGAACAGGAAGAAGCCGCCAAGCACAAGAAAGCGGCAAAGCCGTGAATCCCTGAGCGTGTCTTCTTGGCGTCCTTCGCGTCCTTTGCAGTCAAAAAGAAGTTTTTGTCGTGCTAATCTAAGCCGTAGTGAGGAACAGCCTTCACCACATCTTCGAGGAAGCGCATCGCGAACTTCGCCCGCGCGCGCCCTTGCCCGACCTGATGGTCGAATTCTTCGCTTTCACCAGCATCAAGAACACCATCCGAATGCGCGAAGGCAGGCTGCTGGTACGCCTTTCGGACCTGCTGGAAGGCGCGCCCGAACCGGTTTTGCTGGCCATCGCCCACATTCTCTTGGCCAAGATGTACCGCAAGCCGATTGAGCGCGAGCACGCGAGCCGTTACCGCCGCCATATTTCCAGTCACGCCGTCAGCCGGAAGGCTCACCTTGTGCGCCAAATTCGTGGACGCAAGCATCTCGATTCCGCCCAGGGTCGAACCTATGACCTGGAAGCGGTATTCGAGGACCTCAACGCTCGTTTGTTTCACGGACTGCTTGCCCGTCCGCGGATGACCTGGAGCCGTGACAGCGCCCGCAACCGCCTCGGCCACTACGATCCCGCTCACAATGCCATCGTCGTGAGCCGTATCTTCGACCATCCTCGCGTCCCCCGCCACGCCGTCGACTACATCGTTTATCACGAGATGCTCCATCTCAAGCATCCGGTGAAATTGCGCGGCAGCCGCAGGTGTGTACACTCAGCGGAATTTCAGGCGGAAGAAAAGTTGTTTCCGCAACTGGAAGAAGCAAGGAAAGTCTTGAAACAACTGTAGCGCCGGCGTCCCGCCGGCTGTCCCGAGGGCGTCTCGCCCTCGGCGCAGATTGTAACTGTCATAAGAATAAGCCCTTAACCCCACCTTTGTTGACGCCAAGACTAGCCGGAGACTATTCTTGATCGAGCGAGCGTGCAATCTAAAGTTGCAACTGAGTTGCAATAACAGAGGCCTTCTTTCCAGATGCTGCAAGCCTTCATCGTCACTTTGCGCGAAGGGGTCGAAGCCGCGCTTATCGTTGGCATCACCTTGGCCTATCTGATCAAGATTGGACGCCCCGAACTGCGTAAATCTGTGTTTGCCGCTCTGGCTGCTGCATTTGTCGGCAGCATTGGGATTGCCATCCTGCTGTCGCGCACGCAATGGAACCGGGACATCTTCGAAGGTTGGATCATGCTGGCCGCGGCCTTCTTCGTCGTCACCATGATCGTTTTCATGATGAAGACGGGCCGCGCGCTCAAAGGACACATTGAGGGCAAGGTCGGCCTTTTGGCCGGCCGGAATGCTGCCTTTGGCCTGTTTCTGTTCGTCTTTCTGATGGTCCTGCGCGAGGGCGTGGAGACCGTCCTCATCCTCGGGGCGGTGTCGCTGAACTCCACCGAACTGCTCAGCTTCCTGGGCACCCTGCTGGGTGTGATCGTGGCCATTTTGTTTGGGGTGATGTTTGTGAAAGGCAGCGTGCGCATCAATCTTCAGAAGTTTTTCCGGATTACGACCGTCATCCTGTTCTTCGTAGCCGTGCAGCTGATCATTTCCGGTCTGCACGAACTCTCTGAATACGGCGTGCTGCCCTCCTCGCGTGAGGAGATGGCCTTCATTGGCCCCATCGTGCGCAACGATCTGTTCTTCTTTGTCACCATCGTTGCTCTGGCCGCGTTGATGGTGCTGTTCGAAGTCAAGCGCCGCGAGCCCGCTTCCCTTCCCGCTTCTCCGGCCGAGCGCCGCAAAGCTCTGTGGAGCGCCCGCCGCGAGCGCCTGTGGATGGCCTCCGTCTATGCCAGTTCGTTTCTATTCATTTTGATGGTCACCGCGGAATTCATCTACGCCAAGAGCGTGAGCGCGCTTTCCCCTGCGACTGAAGTGACCTTCCAGAACGGGCAAGTAAGTATTCCTCTGTCCCAGGTCTCGGACGGCGATCTTCATCGCTTCGAGGCTAAAGAAAACGGGACCGCGATCCGCTTCTGGCTGTACCAGAAGCCCGACGGCAAAGTTGCCACCGTATTCGATGCATGCCAGATTTGCGGCCCGGTGGGCTTTTACAAGGGACCGAACGGCGTGGTTTGCAAGAACTGTGCCGCACCCATCAACGGGCAGTCTGTGGGCGTGACGGGTGGCTGCAACCCAATTCCGCTGAAGGCTGAACAGACCTCTGACGCGGTCATTATCCGGGAGACGGACATCGCGGCGGGTGCCCGCATGTTCCAGCCATAACCCATGTTCCTGAGGCTGCTCTACGAATCTTTCCGGCGGCAGAAGCGGCGAAAGCTCCTGGCTGGGGTAGCTATCATGCTCGGTGTGGGTATGGCCACTGCCATGATCGCCGTGGCTACCGATATCGGCGACAAGATCAGCCGCGAACTGCGGAGCTATGGCGCCAACCTGATCGTCACTCCACAAGAAGACACGCTGGACGTCGAAATCGGCGGCATAAGCCTGAAGCCGCCCAGCGACGGCACGTACCTGAACGAAGGTGACCTGCCCAAAATCAGAGGCATGTTCTGGCGCAACAACATCGTAGGTTTTGCTCCCATGTTGCCAGTCGAGGTCAGCCTGGGTGACGCGAAGAATCTGACGCTGCTGGGCACATACTTCTCCAGGCACGTGGTGTTCGGGAAACAGGACTTCGTAACCGGCGTTCGCACGACACATCCCTGGTGGAAAGTGCGGGGCTCGTGGCCGGACGATAGTTCGCAGGAAGTACTGCTTGGTGATCGTTTGGCAGCAAGGCTTAACCGGACGACTGGCCAGGAAATTGAAATCGCCGGTAAGCCACTCCGTGTCGCCGGTATCCTCTCCACCGGCGGAGGCGAAGATGATCAGATCATCGCACCTCTTTCCGTGGCGCAGCAGATTCTCGGCAAACCGGGCGTGGTGCGGCGCATTTATGTCAGCGCCGTGACCAAGCCCGAGGACGCGTTCGCCCGCCGCGATCCGAAAAGCATGTCGCCAGAAATGTACGATCGCTGGTACTGCTCTCCCTACGCGCAATCCATCGCTTTCCAGTTGCAGGAGGCCATCCCACACTCCCACGCCGAGCAAATTCGCCAGGTTGCTCGCGCCCAGGGCCTTCATCAGGCCGACTTCCCTGCGCCGCTCGAAC
>JBGQIG010000206.1:0-5892 GCA_041498365.1 Terriglobia bacterium
CCCACTTGGCAGCTTCCGGATCTCGCAACACTAGGATTTGGCTCTGGCTGTGGGGGCGGGACGCCCCCACGACAGCCGGCGGGACGCCGGCGCTACAGGCAATAACTCATGACCACGAATCGCAGAGACTTCATCAAATTTGTCGTGGCGGGATCGATTGCGGCCGGTTGTCCGGTTGATCTTTCGCTCCTCGCGGCGCAGACTGACGGCCCAAAATTGCCGATGGTCGATGGAGAAGAAAACAGCATCTGTCACCAGGTGCGTGACGGCAAGGTCTTCAGCCGGCCACCGGTCTCGGCACGGTATGACATCGTCATTGTCGGCGGTGGTGTGAGCGGCCTCACCGCGGCTTATCGGCTGCGCGACTGCGATTTTCTTCTTTTGGAAAAAGAGCCACACTGGGGCGGCAATGCGTACCTGATGGAGTATCAGGGAACGCCGTACGCCACCGGGTCAGCTTTTCTGGCGAAGAGTGAACCCGCGTATCGTTTTGCCAAAGAAATCGGCCTTGACCCTCTACCCATCAACGACTCGGATAGCACCATTCTCAAAGGCGAATGGATCCCCGACACCTGGCGCAGCGGTCTCGACAAACTGCCTTATCCAGCAGCCGTGCGCGACGGGTTCAAGAAATTCAGGAAGGAGCTTCTGGCAATCGATTTGGAAAAACGTGGCCAGGAGCTCATCCGTGTTCCCTTCTCTGATTTGATGACAGGATATCCCGACGAAATCCGACAATGGTGGGATACCTACGGGCCGTCGAACTGGGGTGCCACCAGCGAGCAGACCGCCGCGGCTCTTGCCATTGAGGACTTTCAGGAGCTGGCCGGAGAAAGCGGCAACGACTATTACACCTGGCCCGGAGGGCTGGGCGCAATCACTAAGAAGCTGGCGGAGATCCTGCAGGCGAGATTCGCCGCCAACATGCAAGCGGGTGCCACAACCGTCGCCGTTGTCTCCGAAAAGAATGAAGTATACGTAACCTACATGCGCGGAACGGAACTGAAGACTGTAGGCGCTAAGGCGGTGATCATGGCCACTCCCAAGTTCATCACCCGCCGCATTGTGGACGGCATCCCCACGAAGCAAAGCGAGGCCATGCAGCAGATCCGCTACATTCCGTACGCTGTGGTCAACCTCATCTTTGACAAGCCTGTCTTCAACAAAGGTTATGACACCTGGTGCCCGGGAAATACGTTCTCCGATTTCGTTGTCGCCGATTGGGTGGTCCGCAACCAGCCGGGCTACAAACAGAAATACAACATTCTCACTTGCTACACGCCCCTGCGCGAGGAAGAACGAGCCCTGCTGCTTTCCGAGCCGAGTGCGCGGGAGGTCGCGGCCAAGGTGTTGCGCGATTTCCAGAAGCTGTTTCCCGGATCCGACGTCGATCCCGTCGAGGTACACCTCTATCGGCGCGGCCATCCTTTGTATATGTCCACTCCCGGCCTGTTCACCGACGTGCAACCGCTGGTGCGGCAACCCTTGGATCGCGTATTTTTCGCCAACACAGATTCGGAGGGCCCAGAATCCACCACCAGCGGCGGTATCGCTGCGGCTGAGCGCGCGGTGAAAGAAGTGAAAAGCCGATTGGCGGGAAAACCAATGCCGGAAACGGCTGTAGTAGCATAGCCAAATTCTTGGTTTTTGCAGCAGACCAGTATCGCAATCAAAATTCCTCCTGGGTTCCGACGCAGGGGCATGTCCTTCCCGGCACAACTCCTGGTTGGTAAAGCCTCACCACGAAACCGGCATGCATAGTAAAGTGGTAGTAGCGCTGCGGCTTGCTGCGCTTGAGGAAGGCATCTGACTTTTGACTTCAAACATCCGCAATATCGCCATCATCGCCCATGTGGACCACGGCAAGACCACGCTGGTGGACGCCATGCTGCGGCAGAGCGGCACCTTTCGCGCCAATGAGCACCTGATTGAGCGGGTTATGGACTCCAACGACCTGGAGCGTGAGCGCGGCATCACCATTCTGGCCAAGAACACCGCCATCTTCTATCACGATGTCAAGATCAACATTGTGGACACGCCCGGTCACAGCGACTTCGGCGGCGAAGTGGAACGCGCGCTCAAAATGGTGGACGGCGTGATGCTCCTCGTGGATGCCAGCGAAGGCCCGTTGCCGCAGACCCGCTACGTTCTCAGTAAAGCACTCGAAGCTCATCTTCCCCCGATTCTGGTCATCAATAAGATTGACCGCTCCGATGCCCGCCCGCAGGAAGTGCTGAACGAGGTTTACGACCTGTTCATTGATCTCGACGCCAAAGAAGAGCAGATCGACTTTCCGGTGTTGTACACCAACGCCAAAACTGGCACTGCTTCCACCGACATCACAGGCGGCGGAGAAAATCTGCAGCTGCTGTTCGAGGCGATCGTCAAAACCATCCCGGAACCCAAAGGCGATTCCGCGGGGCCACTGCAAATTCTGGTGGCTAACCTCGATTACAGCGACTATCTCGGACGGCTCGCCATCGCACGCGTGTTTAACGGCACCATGCACACTGGCGAGGATGTGGGCATCGCCAAGCTGGATGGCACCCTGCACAAAACGAAAATCACCAAGCTGTTCTCATTCTCCGGCCTGAAGCGGATTGACATCACCGAGACCACGCTGGGCGACATTATCGCGGTCGCGGGCGTGGAGGGCATCACCATCGGCGAGACCATCACCGATGCGGAGAATCCTTCCCCACTTCCCCATATCGCAATTGATGAGCCCACCATCGCCATGCTGTTCACGGTGAACACTTCGCCGTTCGCCGGCCGCGAGGGCACATACGTGACCTCCAGAAACCTGCGGGAGCGATTGCAGAAGGAGCTCCTTACCAACGTTTCTCTGCGCGTGGAAGAAACTGACAGCACCGATTCCTTCACTGTCATGGGCCGGGGCGAGCTGCAACTATCTATCCTGATCGAGATGATGCGTCGCGAAGGCTTCGAACTCATGGTAGGCAAGCCCGAGATCGTCACCAAGCGGGTGGATGGCAAGCTCATGGAGCCGATCGAGAAGCTGACCGTCGACGTGCCCGAAGAGTTCGTCGGTGTGGTGATGGAACAACTGGGCGCGCGCAAAAGTGAAGTCCTCAACATGCACAATCATGGATACGGACGAGTACGCATCGAGTTCCGCGTGCCCAGCCGAGGGCTGATCGGCCTGCGCAGCCAGCTGCTCACCGACACGCGGGGCACAATTGTGATGAACTCCCTCTTCGATGGATACATCGAGTGGCAGGGCGAAATTCCGCACCGGCTGACAGGCGCGCTCGTGTCCGACCGCAACGGGGTCACTACCCCCTACGCTCTTTACAATCTGCAGGAGCGTGGCGAGCTGTTTGTGGGCCCAACCATCGATGTCTATGAGGGCATGATCGTCGGCGAAAACGCCAAAGATAGTGACCTCGACGTCAATGTTGTGCGCGAGAAGAAGCTCACCAACATGAGGTCCTCGACTTCCGATATGGCGATCCGCCTGGTCCCCTTCCGCAATTTGAATCTGGAGCAGGCGATCGAATTCATCACCGACGATGAGTACGTCGAAGTGACACCCAAGTCATTGCGCCTACGCAAGAAGGTACTGCAAGCAAACAAACGAAAGAGAAGCACGATGGTGGCGGTGGAGGACGAGTAGTAAGTTTCTTGTTCTCCCGCCTTTACCATCGAGGGTGCCCCACCCTCGTCGTTCCGTTTTTTGGAACGACAGGGTGGGGTTTTTCCTGACCACTAGCATCAAAGTTCGTTCCCCCCCGACAACCCGCCGCCCTGTCTCTCTAAAAAGCGGAGAGACAAGGGCGGGGCACCCTGTTTGTACGGAGAGACTTTCTCTTTCCCGATTGTGGAAACACAAGGCGGGAGTGTTCACTCGTTACAGCATTCCACTGGACTCCCGTCTTACCATCAGTCCATGCCTTGGAGTCTCAAGCGCTATCAGGAAGCACGCTGTCTGCATTTCATCACCTTCAGTTGCTACCACCGCGTTCCCCTTCTGGCCACACCGGACGCCCGCCGCATCTTCGAGCAGACCTTGGAGCGAGTGCGGCAATGGTATGGGTTCTATGTGACGGGTTATGTCGTCATGCCGGAGCATGTTCATCTGCTGGTCAGCGAGCCGGAACGCGGCAAGCTCTCAGTAGCGATTCAGATGCTTAAGCAGAATGTTGCGCGGGAGCTGAACCAAAAGCCCCGCCCTGTCGCACAAAGCGCGACCAGGACGGGGCACCCTCGGGGTCCGTTCTGGTTGGCGCGATATTACGATTTCAATGCGACTAGTGAAGAGAAGATGGTTGAGAACCTGCGCTACATTCATCGCAATCCGGTGGCGCGGGGATCGGTGGCGCGTCCGGAGGATTGGGAGTGGAGCAGCTTTCGGCACTACGTCTCGGGGGTTGAGGAAGTGGTTGAGATCGAGTCGCAGTGGACGGCGCGGAAACGGGAACTCCTGGGTGAGACGATGCAGCTTACTATTCGGAAATGCAAATCCCCGCCCTGTCTCTCCCAAGAACGGAGAGACAAGGGCGGGGCACCCTCGGGGGAGATATTTAACCAGCCGCGGTGGTGGGATCGATTGCTTTACCGATCTCGGTGATCTTGCTGGCGGGGAAGCCGCTGAGTGCCGCGTGCCGGTGAATGATGGCCTTATCCTTGGCAAGATAGACGCAGAACATCTTGTCGGCCGCTACCAACGACTGCACCCATTGGATATCGGGTCCGAGCTCGGCCAGCACCTGATTGGACTTCCCGGCGGCCTGCCGCAACTGCTCTCCCTCCAAGGTTCCCACTTTCGGGATTTCCCGTTCGATCACAAATTTCTTCATACATCCTCCTCATCCTGCTGAAAACCTGTTTCCCAGCTTGAAGATTAATGTTCCGGGGGCCTTGCAACAAGATGGCAGATTTGACATTATACATAGGTGATTAGGCCAATTGAGACCTGGAGCCGCCAATGATCGAAGCCACCGTTGTTATCCTCGACGGAACGTTCTCCTCCACCGCCGTCGGCCCTATGGAAGTATTCCGCCACGCGGGCGTGTTGTGGAATTCCTTTGCGGGTCAGCCACCGGCGCCCCGATTTCGCGTGACCACCGCCTCCGCGGATGGTCGCGCCGTCTCCTGCGACGGGCCCCTGTACATCAAGCCCATGGCAACCCTCGCCGACATTCGCAAGACGGAGTTGATCTTCCTCCCCACCACTGGCCCCAGTCTTGACGACGTAGTGGAACGCAATGCCCCCGTGGTCCCCTGGCTGCGGCGCTGGCACAAACGCGGAGCGGCGATCGCCAGTGTGTGTACAGGCGTCGGCCTGGTCGCGGCCAGCGGTCTGCTTGATGGCAAACGAGCGACCACCCACTGGGGCATTGCGGAGGACTTTCGTCGGCGCTACCCGAAGGTGCGCTGGATGCCGGAATTCATGGTGACCGAGGACCACGACCTGTACTGTGGCGGAGGGGTACACGCGGCGCTGGACCTGAGCTTGTATCTGGTGGAGAAATTCTGCGGACACGAGGTCGCAATACAGACCGCCAAGGCCTTGCTCATCGAGACACCCCGCACCTGGCAGTCAGGATTTGCCGTCGGCCCACTGCGGACCCACCACGCCGACGAGGTTATTTCCCGCGCGGAGGAATGGCTGCACGAAAACTTTCATCGCGACTTCCCGCTCGAAGCATTGGCCAGCCGGGTGGGCATGAGTGTTCGCAATTTTGTCCGCCGGTTCAAACAGGCCACCGCAGACCCACCATTGGTCTATCTGCAAAAACTGCGAGTCGCTGCTGCGAAGCGGCTGCTGGAGAGCGAGTATCGCACCATGCAGGAGATCAGCAGCGCGGTTGGCTACGAGGATGTCGCCTTCTTCCGCGATCTTTTCCGGCGGCACACCGGGGTCTCCCC
>JBGQIG010000207.1:0-5889 GCA_041498365.1 Terriglobia bacterium
AGAAATCCGGGACGAGCACGAGAAAATGGAAGTGATCCGCGAGAACGACAATTCCTACATCGTGCCCGGCAACATGGACGTGGACCGTCTGGGAGAAATGTTCGGCATTAAGCCCGAAGGTAAGGAATCCGCCACTGTCGCGGGACTGGTGAGCGAACTGGCGGGCCGTATCCCACATCGCGGCGAGGTGGTGGAAGAAGACGGTCTGCGCTTCGAAGTGCTGGATGCGACCGAGCGGCGGGTGGAGCGAGTAAGAATTTCCGTAGCCAAGCCGACACAGTTGAAGCTGATATAGTCCCAATTGCGTGGCGCGGGCGCCCTCGCCCGCGTGGCCGAGCTTTGCTCGGCTCGAACCGCCGAGGGTGCCGTCCCGACGTGGTTCTTTCAGATGCCCTTTCATTCCGGATTCGTCTGCATTCTTGGCCGCCCCAACGCCGGCAAATCCACGCTGCTCAATGCCCTGGTGGGCGAGAAGCTTGCCATCATCAGCCCCAAGCCGCAGACGACGCGCAACCGCGTTTTGGGGATCATCCACGTGCCCAAAGAGAAGGGCAAACCTGGCGGTCAGGTCGTGCTCATCGATACTCCCGGCGTTCACCGGCCCGACACTTCTCTCGGTCGAAAGATGATGGCCGAGGTACGGGAAGCGATGGCAGGCTGCGAACTGGTTCTGGTGATCGCGGACGTTACCCGAAAATTCACCCGCGAAGACCACTTCGTACTCGAGCTGGCCAGGAAGTCGGGAACGCCGCTATTTCTGCTGCTCAACAAAATTGACCTGCTGCGGGGCACGAAAGAAAGGCTGCTGCCGATCATCGATGAATATCGGAAGCTTCACGATTTTCGGGAAATCATTCCGCTCTCAGCCCGAAAACGCCAGGGCCTCGATGTGCTCCTGGACAAGGTGGTCCGCTTCCTGCCCGAAGGTCCGCGTTATTTTCCCGATGACCAGATCACCGACCAACCCGTCCGCTTCATGGTGGCAGAAATCATCCGGGAACAGGTTCTGTTAGAGACCGAAGAGGAGGTTCCGTACGCGACCACGGTTGTGATTGAGCAATTTGAAGAAGGAACGAAACTGACGCGCATCGCGGCCATGATCTACTGCGAACGAAGTGGACAGAAGGGAATCCTGGTTGGCAAACGCGGCCAGATGCTCAAGAAGATCGGCACCGCGGCCCGGCTGCAGATCGAAAAGATGCTGGGCAAGCGAGTGTTTCTAGAGCTCTTCGTAAAGGTACGCGAAAATTGGCGGGAATCGCACGAGTTTGTGGACGAACTCGACTGGCGGCGCCAGATGGACCGTCTCGCGGGCGGCCAGAAGCCATGATCGGCCGTCACTTTGCTCGAATGCAGTGATCCCAGTAGAATCCCGGAGCGCGGATGCGCATCTAACTTAGAGACATGGAAAGAGGGAATATGAAAGCCGGCCATGACCGATAACTCGGGGATCCACAACTTCGAAGCCGGCAAGCTGAAGCTGAAAGTTACGCTGGCAGCTGACCGCAATGCGGTGGATCCGGTGGTTCAGAGCGTGATGGAGCTGGTCAGACAGATCCATTGCGCGCCCGAAAAGTACGACGCCATCGAGTTGGCGTTAACGGAAGCTCTGGCCAATGCCGTAGTCCACGGGGCTAAGGCCGACCCCTCGAAGATTGTTGAATGCGACGTGGTCAGTAACGAAGATGATAGCATTCTGATCGTGGTCCGCGATCCCGGTCCCGGATTCGATCCCGGGAACATTCCTAATCCGGTTCAGGGCGAAAGCGTCTATTCCGATCATGGTCGGGGAATTTTTCTGATCAACCAACTCATGGATGAGGTGAAGTTCTTGAAGAACGGCACCGAAATCCACATGATCAAGAAGTAGTTGTTCTTAGAGGACTTGGACGTCGAGCGTTTGGTCCGTGGGGGTACTTCCGCGTTTCCCACGGCAATTGTTGCGATGCGCGCTAGATCCTTCGAGACTAAAGTCTCTCAGGATGACGCCGGTGCTGGGATTTTGTTCCAAACTCGCCGCCTATTCCATTCTGCACCATCTCTAAAGAATTCACTCTTTCACAGCAATCCCCAGGGTCTTCATCTTGCGGTAGAGGTGGCTGCGTTCCAGACCCAATACCTCGGCAGTGCGGCTGATGTTTCCGTGATTGTCGTCGAGCTTCTTCAGGATGTAGTCGCGCTCATACGCGGCGCGGGCCTGGTGCAGCGTGGAAAATTCGCTGCCGATGGAGCGACGGCTGCCATCCCGGTGGACCAGCGGAGGCAAATGCTTGCGGTCGAAGCGGGTGGTGGTGGGATTCATAATGACGATGCGCTCGATTACGTTGCGCAACTCGCGCACGTTGCCCGGCCAGGAATATCGCATCAGGGTGTCGATAGCATCGTCGCTTATTTCGCGAGGCCGGCGGCCATACGTGGCGGAAAATTCCTTCAAAAAATGCCTGGCCAGCAGGGGGATGTCTTCCTGGCGTTCGCGCAGCGGGGGGACAGAGAAGGGAATGACGTTGAGACGGTAGAACAAATCCTCACGAAAGTTGCCGCGAGAGATTTCCTCATCCAGATCCTTATTGGTCGATGCTATGAGCCGGGCATCCACCGTAACCGGCTCGTCGCTACCCACCGGCGTAAAACGCTGCTCGTCGAGGGTGCGCAAGACCTTGGACTGGGTCTTCAGGCTCATGTCGCCGATCTCGTCCAGAAAAAGCGTGCCTCCGTGAGCCCGGTGAAACTTCCCTTCTTTATCGGTGGTCGCAGCCGGGAATGATCCTTTGCGGTGACCGAACAGTTCGCTCTCGATGAGATCCTCAGGAATTGCGGCACAGTTCAGTTCCACAAACATCTCATTCTTGCGCAGACTTTGAGCGTGAATGGCATGGGCCACCAGTTCCTTCCCCGTGCCCGACTCGCCGTAAATCAAAACCCGTCCGTTGGTCGGCGCCATGAGTTGAATCTGCTGGCGCAAGGCCTTCATGGGGACGCTTTCCCCTTCGATTACGCTGCGCGGCGTAAGCTGTTTCTTGAGCTCCCGGTTCTCCTGCCGCATTTGCCTGGCATCGACCGCATGTTTAACCAGGATCAACGTCTTGTCGATGGAGAGCGGCTTTTCCAGAAAGTCGTAGGCGCCGAGTTTAGTGGCGCGTACCGCAGTCTCGATCGTGCCGTGGCCGGAGATCATGATGACCTCGGGAGCGTTCTCGATGTCGCGGATCTTTTGCAGAGTGTCGAGGCCGTCCATGCCGGGTAGCCAGACATCGAGCAGCACGACGTCGAAGGCGCGTTTGCGCAGGGTTTCCAGGCAGGCTTCGCCAGTCTCCGCGGTAGAGACCTTATAACCTTCGTCGTCCAGCACGCCCTTGAGCGATTGCCGGATCCCGGACTCGTCGTCCACGATGAGGATGTTATGCATGCTGGCGGCTGGCGGGCACGGATATGACTTCCGCAGCGACCGGCAGCTCCACTACGAACCTGGTGCCGACCGGCTGATTTTCCTCCACCCGAATGGAGCCATGGTGGTCTTCGATGATGCGACTCACGATGGCAAGGCCCAGCCCGGTTCCGCGTTTCTTGGTGGAGAAATAGGGCAGAAAGAGTCGCTCTTTCAGTTCCTGTGTAACCCCATGGCCGGTGTCGGCGACCGCGATTTCAACCGCGTCACGGCTGGCCACCAGCGACGTGGATATCTGAATATCGCGTACCAGGGCTCCTTGCATGGCCTCAGCGGCATTGTCCACGAGATTGGCCAGTGCACGCTTGATCGCCTCGGAATCGGCCATGACCTTGGGAAGATCCGTAGCCAGAAATGTTTGTAGATGAATTCCGTCCAGCCTTCCATTGAACATCGCCAGGGTATTTTCCACGATGGAGTTGATGTTCGCCGGAGCAGGCTGCGCGGTGGGGAAGCGGGCCAGGGTGGAAAATTCATCAACCAGGGTGCGCAGGGTTTCCACCGCTCCGGCGATAGTCTCGGCGCAGCCATGAAGAATCTCAAGCGAAGCCGCATCGGGAGGAGAGCCGCGGTCGAGGTGCCGGCGGATGCGCTCGGCGGAGAGGGCAATGGGCGTCAGCGGGTTTTTGATTTCGTGGGCCACTCGCCGCGCCACTTCGCGCCAGGCAGTCTGCTTCTGGGCCTTGAGCAGGTCAGACAAGTCTTCAAAGACCAGAACATAGCCCAGGCCCTGGCCGGCATGCTGGAGGGTGGCTACCGTGACCGCAGCATTGAACCGGGAGCGATGCAAAGCCACTTCGAGCTGCGTGGTGGTCGTGCCCATGCGGTCGGCGCGCCGCAGCAGAGGCTCCAGATCTTCCAGAACCTCCTGAGGAAATACTTCGCGCAGGGCGGCGCCGATGGCGATCGGATTTGCCGACTCGATCCCCGAAGGGTTGAACATACGAATCAAAGCGTGGTTCACGTGGGTGATGCGCCGGCCCGCGTCGAGCGAAAGCACGCCCGTGGGAATGCTCTCCAGAATGGTCTCGATGTGCTGCCGGCGCTGCTCCAGCGCGATGTTGGCCGCGCCCAGTTCGTGGCTTGAGGCGTCAATTTGACGCCGGCTGGTTTCCAACTCTTCCGCCATGCGGTTGAAGGACCGCACCAGATCCCCGATCTCGTCCGCCGCGCTGACTTCCACGCGGTAGTCCAGGCGTCCACGCGAAATTTCCTGGGTGGCCTCGGCTAACGCCACCACGGGGCGGGTCACCAACTTTGCGAGATAGAGCGCCAGCCAGGTCGTGGAAAACAGCACCAGTACAGTGAGCAGGAGCAGGAGCCCCATGTAGGTGCGGCGCACCAGCTTGCGCTGGCGACTGAGTTCAAGGTACCGGTGCTGGCTTGCCTCTAGCTGCTTCACCGTCTCCGAGAGCTTCTGCGGCAAGGGCATGGCCACCACGATCAGGCCTCCACCGTTCACCGGAGCCCCACTCAGGATGTAGTCGGTATCGTCCCACTTCAGAGGAACGACGCTGTCGGAAGTCAGGCGGTCCAGCGGGATTTTCGCCTTCAGCAGCGGCCAAGGAGCGGGAGCAGCGATGCTGGCCTCGGCGTTGCCGTTCTCCAGAGCCAGGGCAAATCCGCCCTGCAATGTGGTCTCATGGCGGCGGAACTCATTCATCACGCCGGAAAAGCCGTGGCCGGCAAAAGCACGTTGCGTCTCGGGTGCAGCCGCGATGGCCTCGGCCTCGGCCCGAGCGTTCTGCGCCGCATACTTCGCAACCAGCGAAGCTACTGCCGCGGTATCCTCCCGCACTTCTTCAACCGGGCGGGAGAACCACTTATCGAGGGAACGATTCATCAGGCCATAAGCGAACCAGAACATCATAATGACCGGCAAAAATGAGAGCAGCAGCCCTCCCACCACCAGCCGGGTGCGGAACTTCGAGCCCAGCACCCCGAGCCGTCGTTCCGCGAAGAGTTTCAGGAGGTTGCGGGCCAGGACAAACGTCAGGGCCACGAACAGCAGAAATATCAGTGCGGAAAGCGCGGCAAAGAACAAGAGCGGAAAACGCTGCTGATTCGTGTCGGGGTTGAGAAACGGCAGATCGAAGGAAGATTGGGAAAGAAGAATCCCAAAAAGCACAAGGATTCCGACCGTCAGCAGGATGATGACTTTCTTCCGGCTGGTCGTTTCGTTGCCGCGGGTTGGACTGGGAGTGGACACGTTCCAGATAGGCCCGGCGAAGCTCCAATACTTCCGGACGTAAGTGCTTCATTATAAGCCTCAAGCAGGCGGCATAACACACCGAGCTCAAGGAAGACGTAGTGATTGCTTTGCGTCCTTTGCGAGTTCTTGGCGTCCTTTGCGGTTAAAGGCTTTGACCGCAAAGTTCGGCAAGAGCGCAAAGAGGGAAGCTGTTTGTCGAATTTTCAGACTGCGTCACCTTGCGGCAGGAATG
>JBGQIG010000208.1:0-5888 GCA_041498365.1 Terriglobia bacterium
CAGGACAAGATTTTTGAACTGTATTTCACCACCAAGAAAGACGGAACCGGCATCGGGTTGGCGCAAACATATCAGATCCTGCAATGGCACTATGGATCAGTTGACTTCGAGTCGGTGGAGGGAAAGGGCGCAACTTTCCGCCTGCGCCTGCCGTTGGTGCAGTCGCGCTTGGGCAGGCTCCAGGAAGCGGCGACACGAGGATAGAGGCGGGGGCGAGCAAAGACACCGGTCTCTATGGTTTTCAGGTGGCGACCGCCATCCCTTCGACTTGGCTCAGGGCAGGCTTGCGCGTGTCTGAACTGTGAAAACCAGATGAATTTCTGGGACGACACGTGCCACAATCCCGGTAAGGAAGTTAAACTTTCGGGTAGGCCTGACGGCCGATTGGTTGCATCCAACTCCAATGAACATGTATCTGGCCGTAATTTTCGGACTCTGCGCGCTGACGACTCCTTCGAATGCGTCCGCCGTATTTCCGGCCTCTACGCTGCTCGCGCAGGAAAGTCAGCCGCAGCCGGATGCTCCCTCGGCCGGATCTCAACCGGGACCCCCGCAGGGTACGCCGCCGGCCAGCCCGGCACGGGAACCTTCGCCACCAACCGGGGAAGGCAAGTCCGAGCCAGCACCCCCGGCCACCCCAGCGCCCGATGTCGCGCAACCACCCCCGAATGCGGCGCCAGAAGCAACCACGAAACCACCGGAATCCAAGAGCAAGGTAGCCACCAAGAAACACCGCCGCCGGAAGCACGCTGTGGCTGCGCCCAATGCGCCGCCGGGAAAAAAAGTGGTGCGCAATGGCGGTACGGCGGATCCGGTGGTGCAGCTTGCTCCGGGCATGAGCGCGGAGCAAGCTTCCAGCCAACGCCAGAGCACTACCCAGTTATTGGGCACGACGGACGCCAACCTGAAGGAGATCTCCACTCGCCAACTCAGCACAAGCCAGCAGGACAGCGTAAGTCAGATTCGCAAGTATATGGAGCAAGCCAAGGCCGCGGAAGCTGACGGAGACGTGCAGCGAGCGCACAATCTCGCGTCGAAAGCTCTCTTGCTGTCGGATGATCTGGTGAAACACTGAAGGGGAGCTTCTGGCTTCTGGCTTCTGGCTGGCACAGCCGCTTCTGCTAACCGAATCTTGTCATCCTGAGCGGAGCGAGACGTTTCGCTCGCGAAACGTCTCGCGGAGTCGAAGGACCCCTACCGCAAAGATGCTTCCCGGGATCGCGTCAGGAGACCTCTCCTGGAAAAATAGAGATCGCGGCTTAGGCACTAAACAGGATGACCTCTACTTGCCTTTGGCGCGGGCTGCGTTCACCTTGGACAGCAAGTCCTGGGAGAGCGGCTGTACTGGCCCTGGAATCTTGGCTGCCTCCATCAGGACCTCGCGCGCTTCGGTCACGCGGTTCAGCTTGGCATAGGCGTAACCCAGGCGATAAAGCGCAATGGCGTATTGCTGGTCGTCCAGTCCTTTGAGCAGTCCGGACGCGGATTTCAACTCGGGAACTGCGGCCGCGGTTTTGTCCTGCTTCATGTAGGCGTAGCCCAGAGTGGAATGCGCGACTCCGGCAGAGAGCTTGCGCGTGCGGTCGGCATCGGGAGCGTCGGCCTTGGCCACCGCGACCGCCTTCTGCGCATAGGTAGCAGCCTTGTTCACGCTGCCTGGCTTGGGATCATCAACGTAAGTGCTGGCCAGAAGCAGCAGGGTAGGCAAGCTGTTAGGATTAGTCGCCAGAACCTTTTCTCCGTAAGAGACTACTCGCGCCGTATCTTTAAGGTCGGAGAGCGACATCATGGCGTAGGAGGCGATAGATTCTTCGAAGCGCGAGTTCGGAAACGCCGGGGCGAAACGCTCAATGTCGCTCATGCGCGCCTTGGCGTTGTTCTCGTCGACAATTACATTGAAGGCGGCGGCTTCCATGAATTCGTACGAATTCTTGGCTGCGCTTTTCTGTTCTTCCTTGTGGTTAGCAAAATCCTGGTCGCTCACACCTTCCGGCTTGGGCGTTTTGTCGATGGAGTTGTAGACTTCGCCACCGCGCACCGAGTAGTCCATCAGCTTGCTGTTGTTCTTCATCTGCTGGGCGATGCCGGCCTGGGACACCAGGATATCGAGGTTGTGAGGCGCGCCGGCTAGTGCCTTGTCTCCGTAGTCCAGGGCTTTCTGCAGATCGCCGGCGTTTTGGTAATACTGCGAAATCTGCCAGTTGCCATAGGCAACTGCCGCTGGATTTGACGAGAACTGCTTCAGGAAATCCTCGTACATAGGCAATTTTTTTGGCGCATCTGGCTCTTTGGTGATGGCCTGGAGCGCTTGGTCTTCCGGCGTTCCCGCCGGAATCACAATGGTTTCTATTTGTGCCTGCAGGAGCAGGGGATAAAGCACAATGATCGTCGCAACGCGAAAGAGACCGCATTTCATACGTCACCTCCGCCGGTGGATGGAAGCCCGCCTGGACTCCCAGCAGCGCGAATGCTAGCCCCGAAGTGGGGTCCACTGCAAGGCATAAGAGCAAGTACCACTCTACCCTGCCGGCACATTTCCGCTCCTCTGCGTCTGATGCTATGCTTTCACAGCCCAGGCGAATTCCCGGAGACACTCGAGTAAGGTTGATGAGTCTGCCGTCAGTGACAACCCGAATACGGCGTGAGGGCGTCGCGCAAACTGGCGCTGCCTGCAAGGAATACGTTTCCGTCATTGTGCCCATCTACAACGAGGCGGCTCACCTGGAGGATCTTCTGCAAGCCATCGACGCATCTCCCGTGGCCAAGGAAATCGTGATCGTGGATGACGGTTCGACCGACGGAACCCGGGAAAAGCTGCGAGCTCTGCCCCCAGCAGTTGATATGACCGTTATCTTCCATGAGAAGAACTGCGGCAAGGGTGCGGCTATCCGCACCGGCCTGCAATATGCGCGCGGTGAATACGTGCTGATTCAGGATTCCGATCTGGAATACGACCCGCAGGACTACCCCGCCTTGTTGCTTCCCCTGCAAGAGGGCAAAGCAAATGTGGTTTACGGGGTGCGTCCCGACCGGCCCGAGAGAGGACTGCGCTTCTACCTGGGCGCGAAGTTCCTCACTCACCTGACAAACCTGCTGTACGGAGCTGGCATCCACGACGAAGCTACGTGCTACAAAGTGTTTCGCCGTTCCACTCTCGAGAGCATTCCTTTGGAGTGCCGTCGTTTCGAATTCTGTCCGGAAGTGACCGCCAAGCTCTGCCTGCAGGGAGAGAAAATCTGGGAAGTCCCCGTCTCTTACACGCCACGAGATGCAGAGCAAGGCAAGAAAATCCGGCATTCGGATGGATGGCTGGCCATCTGGACGCTCATCCGCTTCCGTTTCGCGCGCCGTCGCCAACTGCTTCCCCATCGTGAGCGGGCTGACAATCCGCCCTTCGCGGTAACATTCTCCCGCCTGCCACCCCCTTGAGCGCAATCTCACCACCCGCGCAGCCCTCCATTTCGACCTCGGCGCCGGAAAAGACTCGCCGGTCCCTGCTTTGGATGGTGCTGGTGTCTCTGGTCCTGCAGGTCGCGGCCATCGGCGTCTTCCACCAATATCGCTTCCGGCCGGGGGACGATCACTTCGCTTTTGGCTGGGAGATGGGCCGCGTAGGACGCTCCCTGGCCCTGGGCCAGGGTTTCAGCAATCCCTATGGCGATTCTACCGGCCCGACTGCGTGGGAACCACCGCTCTATCCCTACCTGATCGGAGCGGTGTTCAAGCTTTTCGGAATCTACTCCAGCGCTTCGGCGTGGGTCTTGCTGACCATCAACAGCTTGTTTACAGCCCTTACCACGATTCCCATATTTTTCATCGCACGAAAAACCATGGGAGAGAAAGTAGCGCTCTGGTCGGCATGGACCTGGGCCCTGCTTCCCTATGCCATGTACTGGTCGATCCATTGGGTTTGGGACACGACTCTGGGACCGCTGCTGCTGAGCCTTATTTTTCTGGTGTCGCTGGAACTGGAAGATTGGAACGGCTGGAAGGGCTGGGCCCTTTACGGTGCGCTCTGGGGTTTGGGTGCGCTCTCCAATCCTTCGCTGCTGGCCTTTCTTCCCTTTTCCGGGCTTTGGATCTGGTATCGCCGGCATAAGCGCGGCCTGCGGTCTTTCGCCGGCGTGGTGCTGGCTTCGGCGGTCTTCTTCGCCTGTTTGACGCCATGGCTGGCGCGCAACTATCGGACCTTCGGGAGATTCATCTTCATCCGCGACGACTTTGGCCTCCAATTTCGTTTGGGGAACGGGCCGTATGCCGACGGCAGGCTGATGGCATATCTTCAGCCCAACCTGAATGTGGTGGAGCTTGAGAAGTTCCGCCGCCTGGGAGAGGTCGCCTACGCGCAGGACTGCAAGCGCCAGGCCTTCGAATGGATCCGCGAGCACCCCGGCCGTTTTGCCGAGATCAGTCTAAAGAGGTTCGTCTATTACTGGGCTGGCGTTCCCAAAGAAAGCCGTAGCACCGCGCTATTTGATTTTCGCAATTCGCTCTTTCTGGCATCGTCGGTGCTGGCGATCTGGGGATTGGCCAGGGCGATCCGGAAGAAGGCGCCTGGCGCATCGTTGTTTTTGTGCCTGCTATTGTCCTACCCAACAACTTATTACTTCGTCTTTCCGCACGCCCGCTACCGGCATCCGATCGAGCCGGAATTGCTCATTCTGATCGTGTTCTTGATTTCGGAAGCCGGCACCGCTCAGGAATGATCGATCGAATTTCTTTGCGCTCTTTGCTGTTAAAAGCTTTTGACCGCGAAGGTCGCAAAGTCAACGCAAAGAACGCAAAGAAAACCTGGACTGGCAGCGCTTCCGCCCGGCCGTTGGCGAGTCCTGCTTGATCGTTTACATTAAATCATGCGCAACATCCTGCAGAAGCGGGCGCTGCGGTACGTGTTCGGCGCCAACATGATCTCCATGCTGGGCAGCGGCATGAATTCTGCCGCTGTTGCCTGGTACATCCTGCAGGCCACCCACTCCGAGATAGCGCTGGGAACCTTTGCGGTGCTGCAAACCCTTCCCGCCATGCTGATGCTGCCCTTCACCGGAGTTCTGATCGACCGCGAAGACCGGCGCCGGCTGGTCATGATGCTGGACGCGGCCCGCGCCGTCATCATCCTCGTGGTTGCGGTTTTGGCTTTTGCCGGCAAAGTGAAAGTCTGGGAACTCTACCTGATGAACACGCTGGTGGCGGCGGGCTTCTGGATGTTCTGGCCGACCATCACAGCTCTGATCCAGGAGCTGACCCCGGGAGAAGAATTCGTCCACGCCAACACTTTCCTGCTGGCGGGAATCCAGGGCGGCTGGCTGATTGCCGGATCCATCGTGGGATTCGTCTACAACCACATCGGCCTCGGAGGCGTGTTGCTGATCGACTTCTCCACTTACCTAGCGTCTTTCCTCCTGTACCTCGGAGTACGCAAGGGACGCCACGTTGTGCCCCGTCCGGCGGAGCTGCGCGCCGACATCGCTGCCGCCGAAACTGCCTTCGAACGCTTTGTGCGCGAGCTCCGCGAAGGCGTTGACTTTCTTCGCAGCCACCGCTCTGTGGTCATGCTGGGAGTAAGCTGGGCACTTTTTCTGGGCGCGATGCTGACCGGCGTGGTAGTGACTGCCCCCTTGAGTGACAACGTATTCCACGCCGGCGCCGTAGGCTACGGCTGGCTGAACGCGGGTTGGGGCACGGGTGCGTTTCTCAGCGCGCTCTATGCGCCGCAGCTCATTGCTGCGCTGGGCTCACGGCGTTCGATTGCGATTTCCATGGGCCTGCTGGCAATTTCGATGATTGTGGCGCCGCTATCTCCCTGGCTCGCGATTGCGGTGGCGATTTATGGTGTCATGGGCTCAGCCCGCGGCGTAAGTGGGGTCGCCATGAACACCAGCATCATGGAG
>JBGQIG010000209.1:0-5847 GCA_041498365.1 Terriglobia bacterium
AAGCTGCCAACCAGCTACCAGTACAGCCTGGGGGTGCAACAGTCGCTGGGAGGCAGGACGGTGTTGTCCGTTTCCTACGTCGGAAACCAGAACCGCTATCAGAGCGACTTCAGCCAGATCAATCTACCGGATCAGAGCCTCCTGCCCGGTCTGGTGAGCGACTCCAGCACCTATAACTCTGTGGTTCCGTACGCCGGTTTTCGGTCTATCCGACTGGCTCAAGACGAGGCCAACGGACACTACAATTCGCTCCAGCTTGACCTGCGCACGAATGTGAGAAACGAGCTCACACTCCAATTCGGCTACACCTACTCGAAGGCGATTGACTCGGCCGCCGGCAACGACAACGGCTACGACCTCAATAACACTTCGAATCCCTACCTCGGGTGGAGATACGATCTCGGACCGTCGTTCTTCGACCGCGCGCATGTGGCGTTCACGAACTTCGTCTATGACATCCCGCTCTTCAGGAACAGCGATAGCCGGGCACTAAAGACGGCACTGGGGGGGTGGCAGTTATCGGGAATCGTCACCATGCAAACCGGTGCCCCGCTCGACATCACATTGGGAAGCAACAACATTGCCAGCGTGATCCCGAATACGAGGAACCGGCCAAACCTGAACGGGAAAATCTCCTATCCCAAGTCCGTCGACCAGTGGTTTGACCCCTCGGTCTTTTCCGATCCCGCACCCGGACAATGGGGCAATATGGGGCACAATGCGGTGCGTGGTCCGGGCCGCGACAACTGGAACCTGGCGCTGTTCAAGAACTTCGTCCTCAGCGAAAGCCGCGGCAGCCGCATCGAATTCCGCGCGGAAAGCTTCAACACGTGGAACCATACGCAGTTTAGAGGAGATCGCCAAGGCGGTGGCATCAGCAGCACCCTCGGCTCCAGCAACTTCGGCGCCGTCACCAACGCCTTCGACCCGAGGACATTCCAACTCGGGATAAAAGTGTTCTACTAGAACGCTTTTCGAAGACTGCTGCTCGCCCTGCTCACACCACCCCCGTGAGCAGGGCGTTCTCTTGGCTGTAAGAAACATGACAACCCTAACCCCCGGCCCCTCACCAGAGAAGCACTGAGATATGATCGGATAGTGAGGGCCTTGCACCATCGAACATGGTTAGCTGTTTCAGCCTGCCCGTGTACAGGCTTCCCTCGCAGCGTCTCAAGCATGAAAAACTGCTTGTTGAAATGGGCGGCTCTCGCGGTCTTTTTGTCAGCCTGTGCTCACGGGCAAACGGTCAGTCCCTCCGACGCGCTCGCCTTCGAGCAACAAGGAAGGATGGCGGAAGCCGCGAAGGCTTGGCGCGCCGTTACCGATCAGAATCCGCGGGACGCAGGCGCTTTCGCCAGCCTCGGCCTGGCGCTCGCGAAGCAGGGGCAATATAAGGAAGCGGTTCCGGCCTACAAGAGGGCGATTGCCCTGGATCCCAAATTGCCGGGGATCCAGCTCAACCTTGGTCTCGCGGAATTCAAGCAAGGCCGCTTCCAGGCCGCCATCGCTCCCCTGACCTCCGCGTTGGCCGCGCAACCGAACAGCACGCAAGCTCGCACCCTGCTGGGTCTTAGTTATTACGGGACCAAGCAGTTTTCAAAAGCTTCCAGGCACCTTGAGGTAGCGGCAAAGTCAGATCCAGCCAACCTGGAACTGCTTCAGGTGCTGGCCCAAAGCTGCCTGTGGGCGAAGAAGTATTCCTGTGCTCTGGACCAGTTTCGTCAAATCATGCAGAAGGATCCAGATTCTGCGGCTGCTCACATTCTTGCCGGGGAGGCGCTGGACGGGCTGGGGAGAACCCCCGAAGCCATCATTGAGTTTCAGACCGCGGCAAAGGTTGCTCCCCGGGAACCCAATGTGCATTTTGGCCTCGGCTACCTGTACTGGAAGTTACGTCAATATGATGACGCGGCCACCGAGTTCAAGAATGAGATCGCCATCGATCCCAGCCACGCGCAGGCGATGGCTTATCTTGGCGACATCGAACTGAAGAGGAACCACCCGGAAGAGGCCCTCATTTTGCTCAAAAAGGCGGTGGAGACAAGAAACGACATACGCATTGCTTATCTCGGCCTAGGCGCGATTCTGGCGCAGCAGCAGCGTTACCCGGAAGCGATTGCCGCGCTGCAGCGTGCCGTGAAGCTGGATCCGGCGCAGCCCGATGCGCATCTCCGGCTGGGACGCTTGTACCAAGCCACGGGAAACACCGCAGCCGCCCAGAAGGAGTTCGCCAAACTTCGCGAGCTCCGCCAGAAGGCGGACGAGGACATTGCGTCTAAGATGTCCGGTTCCCCGCCTGCCTTGCGCCAGTAAGGGCGTACTCGGCCTGCTCCTGTCGCGCGTTATTGTCGCCGAGCTAAGACGACCGGGGTTTTGGCTCACCGACTATGAACCAGGAGGCGTTGTTCGCAGAACCCTGGAACACGATTTTCATGCCGAATTCGAACTGACGTGCGGCCATGGAATTGCAACTTAACAAGCCGATAATTCAGGTTCACTCCAAGGCCGCCTCCCTTTGACGGCAGCTGAAGCTTGATCTATAGGAAAAACAAAAATCCATTTTGTTCAATTCCGATATTAAGCGGGGCACGGTGAAGGCTTGGGGGCAGTCGAACTTAAGGGGCAGGAGATTAAGAGGGTAAGCGGGGCGGTCGCCGTCGCGAATTTCAGTGAATATTTTCAACGCAGTTAGTTGCGCGACCGCCCCACCAGAATTGCGGTTGAGGTTCATCGCGTGAAAGGACTTCCTTATGGTGACCGGCTTCGTACAGTTCACTTCTTCAGGGCGCGGACAGATTCGCGGACTCAGTCCGATTCTCCTGGGTGTTCTCCTTCCGGCATTGGCCTTCTTCGTGTCGTTTGCGCCTTCTTCCTGGACACAGCAGGCTCCTGAAAGCGTGAAGGTCCAGGTGCATGTTGATCAATCCCAGGGGCCAATTTCGCCCATCTGGAATTATTTCGGATATGACGAACCCAACTACACCTACGCTCCGAATGGCAAGAAGCTGCTCGGAGAACTGGCCGCGCTTAGTCCCACGCCGGTGTACGTTCGGGTTCATAATCTCCTGACTACGGGCGACGGCTCCGCTTCCTTGAAGTGGGGATCTACCAACGTTTACACAGAAGACGAGGCGGGAAACCCGGTCTATAGCTGGTCGATACTCGATCGCACTTTCGATACGTTTAAGGCGGCGGGGATCAAGCCCCTGGTGGAAATCGGCTTCATGCCCAAGGCGTTATCAACCCATCCTGAACCTTATCGCCATAACTTTCCTCAAGGCACGATTTACACGGGTTGGGCGTACCCGCCCAAGGATTATCAGAAGTGGGCGGAGGTGGTATTTCAATTTGTCCATCATCTGCGCCAGCGTTATGGTGACGCCGAGGTCAAGACATGGCTGTGGGAAGTCTGGAATGAGCCCGACATCGAATACTGGCAGGGAACGCCGGAGGAGTATTTCAAGCTGTACGACTTCAGCGTCGACGCGGTCTTGCGCGCGCTTCCAGAAGCTCGTGTTGGCGGTCCGGACAGCACCGGTCCGGGCAATCCCAAAGCAGCGGAATTTCTGCGGTCATTTCTCGATCATTGTTCCCATCAGCTAAATTACGTGAGTGGAAAAACTGGTTCGCCGCTGCACTTCATCAGCTTTCATCCCAAGGGATCGCCGAAGTGGCAAGACGATCATGTGCAAATGGGCCTGGCTCGCCAGTTGGCGGCGATTGAGCGGGGATTTCAAATCGTGGCATCGTTTCCGGAATGGCGCAGCACGCCGATCATTCTTGGGGAGTCGGACCCGGAAGGATGTGCAGCCTGTTCGGCCCGGACCAACCCGCAAAATGCATATCGCAACGGCCCCCTCTACGCCGCCTACACGGCGGAGACTCTGAATAGCATTCTCTTTCTGGCCAGTCGCGAGCGTATCAATTTCCAGGGTGCCGTGACCTGGGCATTTGAATTCGAAGACCAGCCATATTTTGAGGGCTTCCGTACGCTGGCGACCAACGGCGTGGACAAGGCGGTTCTGAATGCTTTCCGAATGTTTGGTCTGTTGGGCAGCGAGCGCGTGACGGCGACCAGTTCAGGCGCATTGTCTTCCGACGAAGTTGTGCGCGACGGGGTTCGCGGACAGCCGGACATCAACGTGATCGCCACTCGGAAAGAACATGAAGTCGAAATCCTGATGTGGAACTATCACGACGATGATTTGCCTGCCGCCGCGGCTCCCATCGACCTGGTAATCAGCGGCTTACCCACGAAAGCCAGTCGCGCACTTCTTGAGCAATTCCGCATTGATTCCAGCCACGGCAACGCGTTCGCAGTGTGGAAAGAAATGGGATCGCCGCAATCGCCGACTCAGGGCAAATACGCACAACTGGAGCGCGCAGGACAACTGCAGCTTCGCAATTCACCCGCCTGGGTGCCGATCGCACAGGGCGCGGTGCATCTGCAATTGAGTTTGCCCCGACAAGGGATTTCTCTGGTCCGGGTTGCCTGGGAATGAACGCGAAAGTCAACTTTGCCGCAACGACTTGACCACAGCAGAGAAGTCTTCATCGCCATAACCCTTGGCGATAGCATTCTTGAACACCGCCAGCGCAGAGCTGGCGGTCTGCAGTGTGTGCCCGCGATGTGACGCTTCGTCAATCGCGTAGCCCAGATCCTTGGCCATCAAACGCAAGGTGAAGTTCGGGGTGAAGTTGTTTGCGCCGGCTCTTTCCGCAGCTCTTTTCACAAGTCCGCTTCCCGGCGCGCCGTCAGTGAGGATTTTGACTGCTTTCTCGTGGTCAAGGCCGCCGGCATCGATCAAAGAAGCCGCTTCGGCAAAGGATGCGGCCTGTACGCCGCAAACGAAGTTGTTGATCAGCTTCATCAGCGCACCGCTTCCGTTTGGACCAAGATGAATGATTTCATGGCCAAGTACCGACAGGACGGGCCGCGCGGTGGCCAGCGCCGAGGCAGGTCCTCCGACCAGAAAGAGTAGCTCGCCCGATGCTGCATGCGGTTTCGTGCCGGTGACCGGCGCATCCAGAAACTCGCATCCGCGCTGCGCGGCAGCCGCGGCAAGCTCTTTGATCCAGCCCACGGTCAGCGTGCTGGATTCGATCAAGACGGATCCGCGGGCGGCCCCGGCCAGTGCTCCATTTTCTCCCAGCCAGACATCCCGGGAAGCAATGTCATCGGCGACCATGCTGATGATGATGTCCGCCTGGGACGCCGCTTCCCGTGGCGAACCGGCCACAACCGCGCCAGCATTGGAGAATGGCGCAGCCTTATCCCGATTCCGGTTGTAAACCGTCAGAGGAAAACTCGCCGAGAGCAGACGGCTGGCCATGCCGCTCCCCATGATTCCGAGTCCGAGAATTGCCACACGCGGTTTTGACATTGATTCTCTCTTCTTTATTTCAACTCACTTGATGACTTCGAACTGTTCGAGGCCGGTTTCGTTAATCGTCAAGCCCAAGCCTGGAACATTTTCATCGAGGTCAATGAAGCCGTCCTTTGCCTTTGGCTCGCCGTTGAAAATGTACCAGAACAGCTCATTGCCCACTTCCACGTCGACGACGGGAAAATATTCGGCCATAGGCGAATTCAGGCTGGCCATGACTACGTGATAATTGTGCATCTGGCCGGCGTGAGGAATGACGGGGACGGAATACGCTTCCGCCAGCGCAGCAATCTTGCGGGCTTGGGTGATGCCGCCGACGCGATTGGTGTCGAACTGAATGTAGTCGAGGGCACGGGCTTCCAGCAGGTCGCGAAACCCGTAAACCGTGAATTCGTGCTCGCCGCCTGCAATCGGAATTCGCCCGCAGGATTTCAGCTCGGCATAACCCTGCACATCATCG
>JBGQIG010000210.1:0-5839 GCA_041498365.1 Terriglobia bacterium
CCACCGCCGAAGCAGCGGCCCCGGAGGAAGCTACCCTCCAGGAAAATAGTGGGCAGACTGAATCGGCGGAATCCACGGAGGAGCCTGCTCCTTCCGAGGAAAAGCAGTAAAGTGCAACTCTCTCGCGCTAACGCACGTTGCTGCGCGGAACTGAAAACTGACGCCGTGAGGTTGATATGAAGACTTAGCGGAACAGTCCGGAGGACGAAAGGGCGGATGAGCAAGATTCGAATCAACGACCTGGCAAGGGAGCTGGAAGTTAAAAGTAAATCGATTCTCGACGTACTTCCGGAGATCGGAGTTACTGAGAAGAAGAGCCATTCCAGCTCTCTCGAAGACCATGAAGCGGAAAAGCTGCGTGCACGTTTTCGCGCTGCCAGCCAGGGGCAGACATCCAGCCGGTCGTCGCGACCGAGCCGCGCCGAAGCCGACGAAATCAAGACCAAGATCGACCTTTCTCATATTTCCAAGCCCGGCGACGCTTTAAAAGCCATCATCAGCAAGCAGCAGGGTCCCATAGCTACGGCGGCACCGCCAACGATTGCACCGCCGGTCGAAAGCAAACCCGCCGTATCACCCGCTCCACCTGCTGCGAAGGCCCCGCTTCCGAAGTTTCCAACGGCTCCGCCGGCGGCCCCGCCACGGTTTGTAGTTCCGGCGGCAACGCCAAGGCCGACGTTTACGGTTCCAGCAGCGCCCGCTCCGCCTCAGTCCGCGGCCCCGGCGGCTCCAGCCCCTCCTGCGGCGCCGCGAGCGGTAGTTCCGCCGGCTGCTACGCCAGCAGTGCAAACTAGCTCCTCGGCGCCGAGCGTGAGTTCGCCGCGAACCGTTGCCCCTCCGGCACAGCCTCCGACGATGGCGGCGAGACCAGCGCCGAATGCACCAGTGGTGTCACAAGCGCCACCACCGCGGATGATCGTTCCACAAACTGGCCCGCGTCCGGTATATAAGGCGCCCCTGAGAACGGCCGCGCCCGCAAACCCAGCGGGAGCGCCTGCGGGGGCCACTGCACGTCCGGCTCCGGGACGTCCGGTGCCGGGACAGCCGATTTTCCAGCGTCCACGACCGGGTGCCCCAACCAATCGGCCACCGCTGCGTCCGGGCGAGCGCAGGCCGATGCATCCGACTCGTCAGTCACCCACCGGCACGCGTCCGCTGGGAGTGGGGCCAGGGGCCTTGCCTCCAGGGCCGACGCGCCCCGGCAGCCGGCCTGGCGCACCATCCCGCCGGCCAGGGCAGCGTTATGTCCCACGTGGCGTGAAGGAAGGCCCGATGAAGGGCTACACGCCCCCGCCGCGCTTGTCGCTCTCCAACGAGCCTCAGCCGATCACGCGCAGCATTACGATCACGGAAGGAATCAGCGTAAAGGACTTGGCTGAAAAACTTGGACTTCGCGCCAAGGATCTGATCGCGCGCCTGCTGGCTCGCGGTGTGTTCGCCACCATCAATCAGACGCTTGACACCGAACTGGCCAGCGAGATGGCGCGCTTCTTCGGGGCGGACACGAATGTGATTACTTTCGAAGAACAAGCCGCCAAAGAAGTTTCGGAAGCTGCTGAGGGCGAGGAAGGCGTCCCCACGGAAGGCGTATCCCGACCGCCGGTGGTCACCATAATGGGCCATGTGGATCACGGCAAGACTACCTTGCTCGACTCCATCCGCCTGACCAACGTGGCCGGAGGCGAAGCCGGCGGCATCACCCAGCACATCGGCGCTTACAAGGTGACCATCCAGGACAAAGAGTCCCCGGCATTCGGACGGCAGATTGTATTCCTCGACACGCCGGGCCACGAAGCGTTTACCCGCATGCGGGCGCGCGGAGCCAAGGCGACCGATATTGTGGTACTGGTTGTGGCTGCGGACGATGGCGTCATGCCGCAAACTCTGGAAGCCATTGATCACGCCCACGCCGCGGAAGTGCCCATCATCGTTGCGGTGAACAAGATCGACAAGCCGGATGCATTGCCGGACCGGGTAAAGAAACAGTTGGCAGATCGCGGTTTGATGCCGGAGGATTGGGGTGGAACTACCGTATTTGTAGATGTCTCCGCCAAGCAGAAGACCAACCTGAACCTGCTGATGGAGATGATCTGCCTGGTGGCCGACCTGCAGGAACTCAAGGCGACGCCGGATCGCCCTGCCACCGGCGTAGTTCTCGAAGCCAAGCTGGATCGCGGGCGTGGACCCGTTGCTACTCTGCTGGTACAGAACGGAACTTTGCGCGCGGGCGACAACTTCGTGGTCGGCAACGTCTACGGCAAGGTACGCGCCATGCTCGACGATCGTGGCGCACAGCTCGAGACCGCTCCACCTTCTACCCCGGTTGAAATTCTGGGTATGGAAGGGCTGCCCCAGGCAGGCGATCAGTTTGTCGTCGTCGCTGACCGGGACATGGCCCGCGGCGTCTCCGAATACCGCGAACAGAAAGCTCGCGAAGCGACTCTGGCCAAGAGTTCCCGCGTGTCGCTGGAAGGCCTGGCGGAACAGTTGAAAACCGCCGGTACCAAGGAATTGAATATCATCCTCAAAGCCGACGTCGGCGGGTCCGTGGAAGTGCTGACTGATTTGCTGGCCAAGCTGTCGAACGACAAGGTGCGTCTGAAGGTGCTGCGCTCGGGTGTGGGTGCCATTACCGAGTCCGACGTGCTGTTGGCTTCGGCATCGAATGCCATCATCATCGGATTCAACGTGCGCCCCGAGCGCAAGGCGCAGGAACTGGCGGAGCAGGAGAAAGTTGACATCCGGCTGCACTCGATCATTTACGAGTTGCAGGATGAAATCAAGCGCGCCATGACCGGCCTGCTCGAGCCCACGATCAAGGAAACCTACCAGGGCCGCGCTCAGGTGAAGGAAACCTTCCGCATCCCAAAGGTGGGTACCATTGCAGGATGTTCCGTGACCGATGGCATCATCAAGCGCGACTCCGAAGTGCGGCTGCTGCGCGACAACGCGGTGGTGTTCACGGGGAAGGTCGGATCCCTGCGGCGCTTCAAAGATGACGCCAGCGAAGTGCGTAACGGCATGGAGTGTGGCATCTCGATCTCGAACTACGGCGATATCAAAGTGGGCGACGTGATCGAGGCCTTCGTGACCGAGAAAATCGCTGCGGTAGCGATGGCTTAGAAACAGTCGTCAGTCGTCGGTCGTCAGTCTTCAGGGTTTGCGGACGACTGATGACTGAAGACTGGCGACGGAATGATTGCTTTTCTCACCCTCGAACTGCACATCGAAGCGGCACAGTCTCTCAAAGACAAGCGGCAGGTCGTTCGCAGTCTGAAAGACCGCCTGCGCGCCCACTTCAACGTGTCCGTGGCGGAACTGGACCCAAGTGGATTGTGGAACCGGGCCACGCTGGGCGTGGTCGGCATTTCACATTCACGCGACTACCTCGATGGCCTCATGAAGAACGTAGAACGCCAAGCCACGCGCATTGCCAACAACGGTGGCGCCGACGTGGCGGATGTGTTTCTCGAATATCTCTAGACCGGAATCTTGTCAGCGTGCTCTTGATGTGTTCACGTGCGAAGTCAAGACGTGATTCTGAACCGATGGCTTGCTACTGGGCGAGTGGCAAAACTACCTTGCTTCCGTTAAGCATGTATTCCAGCGCATGCCGCGCATTCTTCTTCCTGGAAAGAGGGAAGTAAAGATATCCCGCAACCGCAGCTGCTGCTGGACCTTCGGGCAGGCCTTTTTCTTCCAGTTCGACTTCCATCACTTTACGGTCGGCGTCCGTGCTGCCGCCTTGGTCCCCTGGATAGCCGACGCCGACACCCACGCCACTTTGCGTGTAGACCCCGCTCGCACGCCGTGCTTGTCCCGTGGTTGGGTCATAAACCGTGCCTGACTCGTAGCCAATCCCTACCGACGGAGAGACTACGACATCCCTGCTCGAGGTGGCCTTTTTTTGCAGTGTCGCCGCAATTACCTTCGCGCTGGCCGCCTTGGCTACATTGTCCGTTCCGATTACCCGCAGAGAAAAATCGTTCAATGAAACGTCAATCGATTGCCCTTTCTGTGGATACAGAGCCAACTCCACCACCAGGCAACAGCGGCTCAGGTCGGAAACGAAGTTCGTACCGGCTTCATGCGACGTCAGTAACACCGCGCCCACCGCTACCCCGTCTTGTTCGGCGTGGGAGGGATACTTGAGGGCTGTAGAACGAGCGACAGTTCCTTTAGGGGCCGCGAACGCAAAGGATGCCACACAGGCGAAACCAACCGCCAGCCATTTTCTCTTGGTCATGGCCTTGCCTCCTTTGCTTCCGCAGTCTTCAGCGGATTCAGCTTTGCCACAATCTTCAGCGACCTGCCGCTGAGCACATAAATGCGCCGGTGAAAGGACGCGTGGTCTTTGCTGGAAACCGAGAGCTCGTAGGCTCCGGGTTGCAGCCAAATGCTCTTCAAGTGGTCAGCCGTACCGGCGTAGGCATTGTCGACGTAGACTTCAACAAGCTTCGACTCCACGGTTTTCGGTTCCAGAGCCAGTTTGACTTCGCCTCTTCCATCGTTGTAGCCAAAGTAGCCGGGCGGATACAAAACGGAGCTGGCCCAGTAAGGATCCCAGAGCCACGTCCTACGGAAGTCATCGTAAGGATAAAAACCATAGGGATAGTAGAAAGGGCCGGAGATGCGGCTGTAACTGGCGCCTACTGAGATGGTTCCCAGCTTCACGTGCCACTTACGATCATGATTTTCGCCCAGGCTATCTGACCGCGTTTTTGGCGTGCTTTCAGACTCCGCTGAAGCATCTGATGGACTCTGAGCCGTGGCATTCGGACTCAGCGCCTGAGGTGAGGAGGGTTGTTGTCCGACGCTGTAGCTGGGCGTTATCCCAAGCGCCAAAACAACTCCGAGGAAGGTTGCCGTCTTATACATGGCCAAACCTATGTCATCTTACTGCGGTTGACGCAAGGAGTCCATTTAAGGGTTGCCTGAGCCTGACTAACTTTCCAAGATCTGACGAGCCGTCGGCTTTGACCGTGGTGTAACCACTAACGGCACGAAGTTTCTCGATGGTGTGACTATGGGGTTGCCTTCGTGTCCTTGATCTGAGAGCGGCGCCCCCCTCGGGGCGCTTTTTCTGATATTCTCATTCGTTTTACCTGAGAGGTGCGGCGTTGGAACGGCGCGGGGCAAAATATCATCGGGAGCGCCTGGGAGAGGCCCTGCGGGAAGAGATTGAGACCATCGTGGAGGGCGAGTTGGGCGATCCGCGCATCGGCCTGGTCAGCGTCACCAGCGTGGTGTTGGCGGACGATTCGCGCTCGGCGCAAGTGTTCGTTTCGCTGGAGGGGAATGACGACGAAGCCGCGCGCTCGCTGGAGGGGCTCACCGCGGCGGTCGGGTTTATCCGTCGCGAAGTGGCAGAAAATTTGCGCCTTCGCCGTCCTCCGGAACTGTATTTTCACCTCGACCGTTCCCATAAGTACGGCGCCAGAATTGATGAGTTGCTAGGGCGGACGAGAAAAAAGAAGAGATCGTACTGACGACTAACATGTTGCAAGAAGTTCTCCAACACATCGAGCAGGGTAGCCGGTTTCTGCTGACCTCGCACGCGAGGCCCGATGGCGACGCGATCGGTTCGGCGCTGGCCTTTGGTCAGATTCTGCGCTCGATTGATAAGGATGCCGAAATTGTTCTGCGCGATGGTGTGCCCCGTATTTACCAGCAACTACCTTGTGCCAGGGAGGTCGTGCAGGCGGAGCGAGTGAACGGAGACTACGATGCCGCCATTATTCTGGAGTGCGACAGCATCCAGCGCACGCGGCTGCTGGGACTGGAGAACAGGTTTCTGATCAATATCGATCATCACTTGAGCGGGCGTCCGTTTGCCCAG
>JBGQIG010000211.1:0-5821 GCA_041498365.1 Terriglobia bacterium
CATTCCCTGCCGCAACGGATACAGTCATCGTCCCGATGAGTACGCGTCTCCCGAAGACATCGAGCGCGGAACGCTCGTGCTGGCTGAGACTCTGGCTGCGTTCTCCGCGTGATGACCACCTCCTGCCCACTTCCCGAGTTGATATAGTCACAATGAACCCATGCGGGTGCAATCTCAACCGACCGCCGTCACCGTCCTGCGCGCAGACTTTCTCCTGACGCTTCGCCTCGCTCTGCCGCTCATCATCGCCGAGGTCGGATGGATGAGCATGGGCATCGTGGACACCATCATGGTCGGACGGCTGCCCGACAGCGCCGTCGCTATCGGGGCCACGGGCCTGGACCAGAGCCTCTACCACAGCATCGCTATCTTTGACGACGGCTTGCTGCTTGGACTGGATACTTTCGTCGCCCACGCTTACGGCCGCGAGGACCTGTACGACGCCAGACTCTCGCTGGTGAATGGTTTGTGTCTCGCCGTCGCGCTTACCCCGCTCCTCATGATTGCCGTGTCGTTCTGGCCGCCGTTGATGAATCGCTTCGGAATCAGCGCGGAACTGGTGGAACCGATGCGCCCATTCCTGCACGCGCTCAATTGGGGCACTTTGCCGCTGCTCGCCTATTTCGCCCTCCGCCGCTATCTCCAGGCGGTAAACGTGGCTAATCCGATCATGTTCGCGCTGATCTCGGCGAACATCATCAATGCCATCGGCGACTGGGCCTTGATCTACGGACACCTCGGGTTCCCCGCCATGGGCATTGCCGGCTCCGGCTGGGCCACTTGCATCGCCCGTATATACATGGCCGGCGTGCTTGCCGTCACCCTTCTGTGGGTGGAATCAAAACGCGCGCTGCCGAAATGGACAACGGCGATCCGGATCGACCTGCACCGAGTTTCAGCGCTGCTGAGATTGGGTGCGCCAGCGGCGACACAAATCCTTCTCGAAATCGGGGCCTTTGCTGCGGCCACCGCGCTGGTTGCAAGGCTTGGACCGGTCCCCCTTTCGGGTCACGAGATCGCCTTGAACTGCGCCGCACTCATGTTCATGGTGCCGCTGGGAATCAGTTCAGCCGCAGCCGTCCGCGTCGGACAACAGTTGGGGAGGAGAGATCCCGCCGGAGCCCGGCGTGCGGGGTGGTCAGCCATCATGCTCGGAGCCGGATTCATGACCTGCTCCGGCCTGACCTTCGTGTCCTTCCCAACCTTCATTGCGCGCCTGTTCTCTCCCGACCCGATGGTGGTCCGTACCGGCGCAAAGCTTTTGCTGGTTGCCGCTGCGTTCCAACTGTTTGATGGCTTGCAGACGGTTGCAACCGGAGCGCTGCGCGGCGCAGGTGACACCAAAACGCCCATGCTCGCCAACTTCATCGCCTACTGGCTGATCGGACTTCCCGTAGGCTATCTCTTATGTTTCAGACTAGGATGGGGCGCGCTCGGCATTTGGATCGGGCTGTGCGGCGGCTTGATGATTATCGGGTCGGCTCTTCTGATCGCATGGCATAGAAGAATGCTTCCCGCGTGACCTGGTTTTGGGTGGCAGGGCCTTGACCCTGCAATAGGTGCCGGCAAATGAATAAGGGCTTCAGCCCCGAGGTCGTCAACTTCCGGCCGCGTAATCCCGAGCCTGAGTCCCGCCCTTCGCCCCTGACGACTCCCGTATCTTCGCGTATCCCGGTTTGATTATTGAATAAATGAGATCGCATCGCTGCCGATAAGGCAGAAATGCGCTCTTCATCGCGTTGATGGTAATTTTTTCGAAGTCATCGATCCCCAACCCAAACGTATCGGCGGCCGCCTCGAACTCGCGCGACATCGTGGTATCGCTCATCAGCCGGTTATCGGTGTTGAGGGTAACGCGAAATTTCTCCTGATAAAGAATCTTGAAAGGATGCTCGGCCAGACTCGGCGTCGCCCCCGTATGGACATTACTGATCAGGCAAATCTCCAGCGGGATTCGCTTGTCCAGAACATACTGCGCGAGATCGCCCAATTTGATCGCCTTGCCCTCCGCGATGGCGATATCGTCAATCAACCGCGTCCCGTGCCCGATGCGATGCGCTCCACAGTATTGAATAGCTTGCCAGATCGATTCTTTCCCGTAGCCCTCTCCGGCGTGAATCGTGATGTTGAAATTCTCGCGCTGAATATAGTGAAAGGCATCCACATGCTTTTTAGGCGGGTACCCGCCTTCTTCCCCCGCCAGATCAAAGCCGACCACGCCACGCTCGCGAAAATCCACGGCGAGTTCCGCCATTTCCAGAGAAACATCCATATTACGCATGGCGCAGATGATCAATCCCGACGCCGTTCCGAAATCCTTTCGACCCCGCTCCAATCCCTTCAACACGGCCGAGACCACCTGCTGATGCGTCAATCCCTTACGGGTATGAAAGACCGGCGCAAATCGGGTTTCAAAATAAACCACGCCGTCCTTGCTCAGGTCTTCAGCCTGTTCATAAGCAACCCGCTCCAGTGCCTCTTCCGTCTGCATCACCGCGATGGTGTGCGCAAAACCCTCCAGATATTTGGCGAGGCTTCCCTTGTTCGCGCCTTGATGGAACCACTCGGCCAGCGCCGTGGGATCGCTGGTGGGAAGGTCGAAGTATTTTGCTTCTTTTGCCAGGTCAATCACGGTTTGTGGTCGCAATACTCCGTCGAGGTGCTCGTGCAAGAGTACCTTGGGCAAGTGGCTCAACAGTCCTCTATCGAGGTTCATGGCAGACTCCCATCACCAGCGGGTTCCACTCAGGAGAAGGAGCGGCGCTCACTGGGTCAAGGCGCCCGCCCAATAATTGCTCCTGAATAACACCGCCTCATTTCGTGCCGGATCTCTCAACCTCACCCGTATTTCGTGCAGCCCGGGATGCGGGCTCTTGGGCTCGAAGCTCAACAGATAGCGGCTGTGCAGATGATTGGCAAAGCGGTTCATCCCAGTCTCGAAGCTTTCGCGCGAAGCGAACAGGTTGTACTCGCCGCCGGTCATGGTTGCCAGTTCTTTCGGCGTATTACTTCTCATCGCCTGCCTCACTGCCGCAACCTTCGCGATGATGTCAACGTTGGCATGCCATTCATCGCTATTGCTGCCCCGCGCCACATCCAGTTGCTGCGACATGTAAGGAGAAAAAGGCAGCGCGTAAACCGCGGTGTTCGTGACTCCAATCAACTTCACTACATCGTCCAGCTTCGTAAAATGACTTCCTTGGTCGCGGGTCTCGCTGATCAGCAGCAGGACGCGTTGGCGGCCTTCCGGCAATTTGTTGAGCAACCGGACCGAGTAGGCCACAACGTCGAGAATGGCTGCGCCGTTGTCACCGGACTGCAAATTCTTCAGGTCCGCTTCGACAAGTTCGGAGTCGTTCGTGAAATCGCGCGCCAGGGTCAGCTTGCTATCGAAGAAAACCAGGGCAGTCTCAACATCTGGCTGAGTCAGGATCGGGTCCAGCATTGAGGCCAGGCTGCGAATTCGCTCAAACTCACGCTTTGCCCTGCGCCCACATTGGACCGCGATTATCATCGAGACCGGTCCGCCTTCTGCTGCCTCATCCAGATAAGGCGCTTGCTCGACGCCATCATCCTCAATAATGAAATCCTTTGCTTGCAGCCCGTAGACCACATGACCATTTGCATCTCTCACCAGCGTGGGCACCAGCACCACATTGGATTCCGACCTGAAGGTAGGTTCCTGCTGCGCCGCGGACAGTCCAAACACCAGCCAAACCATTAAAAGGCTCACGCCGGTTCTGAAGGTGTTCATGCTTCCAGCATTTACTCTTCCCCGATGTCCTCGTTCCACACCGCGGGGTTCGCGCGAATGTACTCGCTCAACAACAAAGCGCACTCTTCGGAATCAAGCTCAATTACACGCACACCGAGTGACCGCAGCCACTCCACTCCGCCCTGAAAGTTGCGGCTCTCGCCCACCACGAGCGTCCCGAAACCAAACTGCCGCACCAGCCCGCTGCAGTACCAGCACGGCGCCAGCGTAGTGACCATAATGAGGCTGCGATAGCTGCGCTGCCGTCCCGCGTTGCGGAAGGCATCCGTCTCCCCGTGCATCGACGGGTCGCCGTTCTGCACTCGGCGGTTGTGGCCCGCGCCGACCAGCTTTCCGTCCGCATCGAAGATGGCGGCGCCGATAGGGATACCGCCTTCAGCCAGTCCCTTACGGGCCTCGGCCAGCGCTACGGCGAGCATTGCAGCATGATCCAGACTCAGGTTTCGTGCCCTCCTTGTAGCATTATTACATTCATCCACGACACCCAGATGATGCCGATATCCGGGATCACTTGCCGGAAGCGGGAGCGACGGCCCAGGGTTTGCCGTCAAAGTAAGAAGGAAGGTCCAGGCCGAACAGCTTCAGAACCGTGGGAGCGACATCCACTATCGCAGGTTTTTCTATCGCGATCTTGCGGTTCGAAAACAAAACCCCCGGGACGAGTCGCGGGTCCACGCAGTGATCGCCACTCCAGGCCTTGAGGTTGTCTTCGAAAATCGCAGAAGTAACTTTTCCCATGACTGAATCCCAGGAAGCACGAAAGCCAGCCCCGTAACCGACGATCAGATCAGGCGCGTTGTCCACATACGGACCAGCGTAGACGGCATCGCAGTCGAACATTCCGGTGATGCCGATTTTCCCCGAGGCCGGATCAACCAGCCCGTCGAGCTTGCTGCGCAGTTCTTCTTTCAGCGCCTCACTCTCCACGCCGGCTTCGACGATGCCTTCCCGCTCGCGGCCTTTGACATTCAGATAGAGTCCGTTCAGCCCCATGGTGTAGGCGCGGGTGCGGGGCCAGTCCACATCTTCGAACCAGTCTCCACTTTCGCTCTTGCCCTCCTTCAAAGCCAGGTAGCCATTTTGATGCAGCCAGGCATTCAGATTCACACAGCGCGCGAATGACTTGAATCCATGGTCGGAAATCACCAGCAGCAAAGTCTGATCGTCAATCTGCTTCATCACCCGCTCGATCAGGCTGTCCATGCGGTCATAGAGCTCCTGGATCACATGCGGACGCTGATCCTGCGGCACATCTCTCGCCGCCGGATGATCTTTCTCCAGATATCGCCAGAACATGTGTTGCACCCGGTCGGTGGTATCGAACACGCATGCGCACAAGCCCTGCGGAGTTTTTTCCAGCGCATCAAAGAACATGCGCTCGCGGTCTTCATGATTGCTATAACACTGCGTCAGGAATGCCTGGTCGTCGAGCACTTCTTCGTTGAGCGCCCAGGTATCCTCAGCGAGGCCTAGAGTGGCGTACGGACCAAAAAGCTTCGCCAGATAAATCGAATACGTCACGGGATGAGAAATCGGCAGGTCGGGGCGTCCCGGATCAATGTTCACCGGGGTTACGTACACTTCAACTTCGGGCGAGACTTCTTTCAGGTAGAAGCGGCAGATGCCACGCGCCGTGAATCCCAGGCCAGCCTTGAACTTCACCGGAACCCATTCTGAATATTCACCGACGTTAAGAGTGAAGCTCTCAGAGTCGAGTTCAATCCGAGCCTGCGCGCGGCCCACATCCGGACGCAGTTTGAAATCCGCTCGCAGCTCGCTGCCCGTGCCCAGCGGATCCTCGGGTCCAGGAATATAGGAATGGAAACCCGCGCCATTACGTTCGATGGGAATCCGCACGCCGCCCTCGCGAAATTTGCCGGCGCTCGCACGGGTGGTGCAGAAACAGAACGTGCCCTGGCTTCCTTTTAGATCGGGGACACACATGCCCGAGAGCAACACGCCGGGAAACTTCTCCGGCGGAAAAGTTGCCGGGACCCGAATGACCGAGCAGAAGACTCCCGCCTTGCCCAGCCAATGCCAGAAAGG
>JBGQIG010000212.1:0-5821 GCA_041498365.1 Terriglobia bacterium
CGGTATCGCCCGCGGGACAAATGGCGGTGTTGCGCCGTTTTTTCGTCAGCCCTAATCACTTTACCCATCGCGGGACGCTGGCCCAGGTTTCAATCGGAGCGGACGCTCCGCGCGACCTGCTCGACAATGTTGAGGCTGCGGACTGGGCACCCGATGGAAGTTCACTGGCTGTCGTGCACATTGTGAACGGCCAGAGCCGGGTTGAGTATCCGATTGGCAAGGTACTGTATGAAACCCCCGGCTGGATCAGCAATTTGTGCTTCTCTCACAAGGGTGATCGCCTCGCGTTCGTCGATCACAATCTCCTGGGAGATGACGGTGGAACGATCGGACTGGTCGACCTGAACGGCAAGAAGTCTGACCTGACCGACCGCTGGGCGAGCGTGTTCGGAGCCGCCTGGTCGCCTGCAGGGGATGAGATCTGGTTCACCGCTACCGCTACCGGCTTCAGCCGCTCATTGCGAGGAGTTACTTTGTCAGGGAAGATTCGAGAGCTGCTAAGCGCTCCCGGAACACTTACCCTTCATGACGTTGACGCGAGCGGGCAGGCCCTGATTTCGCGTGATGCTTTGCGCGCTGGCGGTGTCGGCATGGCGCCAGGCGAAACCAAGGAACGCGATCTGAGCTGGCAAGACTGGACGGTTCCAACCGACATCTCCGAAGACGGGAAACTCATGCTGTTCATCGAAGCCGGCGAGGCTGGCGGTGGGGAGTATGCGGTGTTTACCCGCGATACGAACGGTGCGTCAGCGGTTCGTCTGGGCCAGGGATCGGCCTATTCATTGTCACCCGATGGTAAGTGGGCCCTGGTCTTGCGGCAGAACATGTCGCCTCCGGACTTCGTGCTTCTACCCACCGGGGTGGGGCAGCAAAGAGCAGTTTCGACGGGCAGGGTGATTCCCTCAGTGGGTCAGTTCTTCGCTGACTCCAAACGGCTGCTGTTTGAAGGTCACGAACCTGGGCGTGCCTCGCGGGTATTTGTGACGAGTCTGGATGGTGGTCAGCCTCGTCCCGTTACACCCGAAGGTTACAGTTTGGGACCGAACCCCCGCTCTATCTCACCCGACGGCAAGCGAATCGCCGTAGTTTCGAGCGAGGGGATGGCTCTCTTCTCGGTGGACGGCGGGGAGCCGCAAGCGGTCCGCGGGGCCCAACCCGGTGAAACACCCCTGCGTTGGAGTAAGAACGGCGACGCCTTGCTGGTTGGAAAGCGTGGCGAAACATTTTGTTCGGTCGTGCGTCTGGACCTTCAAACCGGCGCCAGGACGCCATGGAAAACCGTCGGCCCGTCTGACAAGGCGGGCGTAGTCGGTGTTTCGTGCCCTCGAATCGCCGCTGACGAGGAGCACTACATTTTCGGGTACACCCGCAACCTGTCGGACTTGTTTCTCGTGGAACACCTGAAGTAGACGATCCGGACTCACGGTACGTACCTCTATGCCTTCCACCGATTGACCCCTCCGTAATCTCCGGTCTAGACTCGCTTTCGATGGAGTCTTCCATGAAACGTGCTGCCTTTTTGGTTGTCACCCTCGCTGTGATGTCGCTGTTCGGGGTTTTGGCTCTGGCCGATGAAGGCCATCACCACGAGGATCTGACCGCGGAGCAACTGGGGACGGTGCATTTCCCAGTTTCCTGCGTTGCATCCGTGCAGAAACCGTTTGAACGCGGGATCGCACTGCTGCATTCATTCTGGTACGAGGAAGCGGAAAAGGAGTTTGTGCAGATCGCGAAGGATGATCCTTCGTGCGCCATGGCGCATTGGGGAGTGGCCATGAGTTTGTGGCACCAGCTCTGGGACCATCCCACCGCTGCCAACCGCAAGCGAGGGCTGGCTGAGTTAAAGAAGGCGCAATCGCTACATCCGCGAACCGACCGCGAGCGGGACTACATTGCGGCGCTTCGCGCATACTATGGAAAGAAAGACGATGACGACGCACGCGCCCAGGCCTACTCCCAGGCGATGGAGGGCGTGTATCAACGTTATCCCGAAGATCGCGAGGCGGCGGCATTTTACGCGCTCTCGCTGCTGGCATCGGAGCCGGATGGCGACACCACCTTTGCCGCTCGCAAGAAAGCAGCTGCAGTTCTCGAAAAGCTTTTCAAGGAGGAGCCAACTCATCCGGGAGTTGCGCATTACCTGATTCACAGTTATGACAAACCGCAACTGGCCGAGTTGGGCCTGCCCGCCGCACGTAGCTATGCCAAGATCGCTCCTGCGGCTCCTCATGCGCTGCACATGCCGTCGCACATTTTTGCCCGGCTCGGGCTCTGGCAGGATGACATCGACTCCAACCTGGCTTCCATCGCGGCCACTCGCAAGACTGCCGCCATGCACATGGGCGGAGAGGGCCACCAGTTTCACGCCATGGATTTCCTGGTCCATGCCTATCTGCAGACCGGGCGCGAGGCCGAGGCTCGGGGAGTCATAGAAGAAGTGAAAACTCTGCCTGCGATGAAGGATATGTACGGACACGGCTATGACCCGCGTGCCTATGCCTTATCAATGTTTCCCGCGATATACGCTCTGGAACTCCGCCGCTGGTCAGAGGCTGCAGCCTTAACCCCCGCGCCAAACGCAGACTCGCTGGACAAGGCGACTACTTACTGGGCGCGAGCGATCGGTGCAGCCCGTTCCGGCAACGCAGGCGAAGCCCGCAAGGATCTCACCGAACTAGAAGCGATTCGCAAGGATTTGGTGAAGAGGAAGAAGCCGTCCTATGTTCTGATTGTGGAAGGCGCGCAGAAAGAAGCTTCGGCGTGGCTGGCCCATGCCGAAGGTAAAGACGAAGAAGCGATCAAGGCATTGCGGACAATCGCGGAGGAAGAAGAATCTACAGGCGAGGAGCCCGAAGGAATTCCAGCGCGTGAAATGCTGGCCGATCTGCTGCTCGAGACAAAACATCCTGAGCAGGCGCTGACGGAATATGAGGCTGACCTGAAGTTCAATCCTAACCGCTTCAATGGACTCTATGGCGCCGCCAGCGCGGCTGAAATGGCCGGTAAGAACGAAAAGGCGGCTGCGTACTATGCGCAATTGGTGAAAGTGTGCGCAGGTTCAAACTCCGACCGCCCGGAACTCGGCAGAGCAAAGGCGCTGGTAGCGAAGAAGTAGAAATGTAGGCGCGAGCGTCCCGCTCGTGCTGGGCCAGCAGAGGCCATTGGAATGACTGAGGGTGCAGGCGTGAGGGACGCACGAGCGTGGACGCTCGCGCCTACATAGCTCTACCACTTCATCATCAACTTAACCACCAACCCTGCCATCATCGCTGCCGAACCCAGCGCGGCGTTGTACTCGCGATGCTTCCAGTACAGGTTCCAGGAGAATGCGCCGCTGCGATCGCCGAACGCGCTCATGCGTGGAAACAGGCGCGGCACTTCTCGAGCGTAACTCTCGAACTCTGGGAATCGCTCTCGCAAGAATGCTTCTTCAGCTTGGATGACCGGCAGATAAACAACAAAAAAGAGGAAAACGATTCCACCCACGATCCACCAGCTGCGAGCGGCCAGGGCAAATCCTACGGCTAGAATCAGTGAACCCAGATACAGCGGATTGCGCGTGTAGGCGTACAGTCCTCCGGTTGCGAGTTGCTCATTTTTCTGCAACTGCCCGGAAGCCAACGCGCGAACCACGAGGCCGGGAATGACCAGAGCAGTGCTAATAAGAATCGACTTCACCGTCGGCTGGGCCAGCCAGAAATAGAGTACGGCGAAAGCAAATCCGAGCGGGACCCGAACTCGGCGAGCGATGGCGGACCAGCTAGCCATGGGGCTCCTTCAGCAATTGCTGTGCGGCGGCCACAACCTGTTCGGAAGTGATCTCGAGCAATCCGTCGTCGAGCTGGGCCACGTGACTGTAGCTGGTTGTGCTGGAAGGGCTGCGCAACACAACATTGGGCGTGCCGAAAGGACCGTTGCGCACAGGATTGGTCGGTCCGAAGATCCCAACCACCGGGATGCCCAAAGCCGCAGCCAGATGCATGGGGCCGGTATCGCCACCGATAAATAGACGTGTGCGCCGCATCAGCGCAATCAGCTGTGTCAGCGAACCGGTAAATGTTTCAGCGCCGCCGCCGGCTGCTTCCACAGCGTGCGCAATGTGCGCTTCATCGGGGCCAACGTTAATGAAAGATTTCAAGCCATCTTCCGCCAGTTGTCTGGCCACTTGCCCAAAGCGTTCGGCCGGCCACTGCTTCGCACCCCAGCCTGCGCCCGGATTGAGCAGCACGAAATCCTGGATACTTCTCTCTTTCAACCTGCCCGCACATTCCTGGTCGGCAGTGTCGTCACGGGGAAATTCGACCCGTGGCGTTTGTAATGTCCGCTGCGCAACAGCTTCCGCGAGCGAGAGATTCTGTTGCACGATGTGATCGCCGGAAGGAATCACCTGACGCGTGTAAAACATGCTAGCCAGATTTTCGCGAGGCTGAGCTGATCCGTAGATAACGGGTGCTCCTGAGCATCGCGCCAGCAGGGCCGAGCGCGCCGCGCCCTGAAGATCGACGGCAACCTCGTAGCGCACGGATCGCAGGTCGCTCAATCCGGCCGCGATCCGTTCCCAGGTCTGCACGGAAAAAGGCGCCTTGCGCCATTGCTTCGTGTTCACGCTGTGAATCCGGTCCACCAGCGGACGTTGCGGCGAGCGTGGGCCGGAACGTGGTGTGGACAAGGAGCACAGCAATTCGGCCCAGCGTTCTTCGATCAGCCAGCCCAGCATCGCCTCGGGAAATGCCGCTCGCAGTGCAGTCGCTGCCGGAAGAGTGTGGATGACGTCACCCATGGCGCCGAGACGCACGATCAATATTCGCTGAAGCACTGGTGCCAATGCGGTTTCCGGAGCGGCTGTCGCCGGCAATGGCATGGTCACGAACGCGGCCGTCCCAGCCGCGAGCGAATTATTTCGGTGGTGGAGTGGTCTTTGGGATCACCCACGATCTCTACTCTTCCACCGCAAGCGAGCACTTCGTCGCGCTCGGGAACACTTTCCGCTGTGTAGTCCGTACCTTTGGCATGAACGTTGGGACGGATTTCACGAATGATTGCGCGGACATCGGGCTCGGAGAAGATCACGACGGCGTCAACATCAGCTAGCGCGGCCAGAATTTCGGCGCGTTCACCTTCCGGCATCAGCGGATGGGCCTCACCCTTCAGGGCGCGCACAGACGAATCCGAATTGACAGCTACGATTAACCTTCCCCCAAATTGTTTGGCGGCGCGCAGATAGCGGACATGCCCGACGTGTAACAGATCAAAAGCGCCGTTCGTTAGAGTGATGGAATCGCCCGCGCGACGCCATTCCGCCGTCCGCTGCCGCAGTTGTTCGCGAGTGAGAATCTTGTTTGCTATGGTTCTTCTCTGACAGCTTTCCCAGCCAACTGAGGACGATACCCCAGCAGCTGAACAGACACTCAAAAACCGCAATAAGTACCGCAGGGGCTGAAGCCCCGCTTATTTGCCGGCGCTTACTGCAGGGCCAAGGCCCTGCTCCACCCTAAACCAGAGTTTTCAGCAATCTGAGAAGCCGTCTCTCCACATTGACCTATATCGCGGTGCCGAAAGCGTGCCCTGAGCGAAGTCGAACGGGTGCTGCTCCACCCAAAATCAAAGGCCGACAGCGTCAGTTCAAATCAATGAGACCGTAGCGCCGGTGGCGCCTGCTCCAGCGCACGCAACAATTCCTGCTGCGAGACGGTTGCCGTTCCACGCTTCATGACCACGATGCCGCCGGCATAATTTGCCAGATGGGCCGCATCTTCCGTGCTGGCTCCGGCGGCCAGGGCCGCGGTGAACGTGGCAATTACGGTGTCACCGGCGCCGGTTA
>JBGQIG010000213.1:0-5810 GCA_041498365.1 Terriglobia bacterium
CCAGGCTCTAGCGCAACCGGCCGTCCCTTGGTTCATGGGGTGAAGCGTCCTGGCAAGCGGTTAGAGAAGCACAACGCTCGTCCCGTGAACGTTAACCTGTGTGATAGGGTGTTTGATTGGTTTCTTTTAGACTGGTTCTTTACTGTTTTCACAGTAATCACAAATCTGAAAATAATGATGCAAGCGTCCACAGAAGAGCGAGTGATCATTGGTGTGGATATCGGCGGCACGAAGATCGCCGTCGGCCTGGTGGATCATAACGGCGAAATCAAAAGCCAGACTCGCACTCCGATGGTTTCAGATAAAGGAACGGCGGCCGGGCTGGCGGCGGTCATCTCGGCCATAGATGCCATAACCGGTGGCGACGCTAAGAAACAGAGTTTGATCCAGGGCATTGGGATATGTTGTCCAGGCCCGCTCGATCCGAAAACCGGCGTGGTGGTGAATCCGCCGAATGTGCCCTGCTGGCGCAATTTTCCGCTGGCTGATGAAGTCGCGAGGGTTAGTGGCGTACCGGTCAAGATTGACAACGATGCCAATGGCGCCGCGCTGGCCGAAGTCCGGTGGGGCGCGGGCCGGGGCTACTGCAAGGTGTTTTACGCCACGATCGGCACCGGTATCGGTACTGGCATCGTGTTTGACGGGCGACTGTACCACGGGCGCACCGGCGCCGCGGGGGAAGGCGGACACATGAGCATCGACTACCGCGGACCGCGCTGTGGGTGCGGCAAGCCGGGCTGCATCGAGGCTCTGGCGTCGGGCCCGGCGATTGCAAAGCGGGCGCAAACGGCATTAGCGGCGATGGCTGGACGCCATTCCGCCATTCTGGATTTGGCGAGTGGGGAGATCGCGAAAGTGACCAGTGAGATGGTCGGCCAGGCGTCCTTCGCCGGTGACCGCGTCGCCAAGGAAATTCTGTTGGAGACGATTGAACTATTATCGCTGTGGCTGAGCAACGTCGTCGATATGTTGGATCCCGATGTCCTGATTATCGGCGGAGGGGTGGCTACGATGCTGTGTCCCTTGTTTGAGGAAATCCGCAGCCGCCTTCCTAAGTACTGCATCAATTCGCGTTGCCAGGAAATCCCGTTGCTTCTGGCGCGATATGGAGCGGATGCCGGTATCGCCGGGGGCGCGGCACTATGCTCGGAAGAGTTGGGATAGCCCTCCTGTGGCGTTCAGGAAAAATCGGACACGTACCTAAGGGACTGAAGCCCGCGCTCAGTTGATGAACGGCTCTTGCAGGGCCAGAGGCCCTCCACCCAAACCAGATTTTTGCGTAGCTAGAGTCTGTGCGGCTTGTTCGTGGGGCGAGGCGGCTCGAGCTTCCTGCGCGATTAGCTGATCCCCAGCTTCTTCTGCATCTCTTCCAACGACAAGCCCTTTGTCTCAGGATAAACAAACAACACTACGAAGAACTGCACGACCATCATCAGCGCAAAAAATACGAAAGGATAGGCGCCGGAAGATGCGGCCATGAGCGGGAAAATGAGAGAAATGGCCGCGTTCATGAACCAGTGCGAGAAACTGCCCAGACTTTGTCCTTTGGCCCGCACTGAGTTGGGAAAAACCTCCGACAGGTAAACCCAGATGACAGCGCCTTGGGAGAAGGCGAAAAACGCGATGTAGCCGACCAGGAGCCAAACCAGGATGCTCTGGTGTTGATGAGTGAAGAAAATTACTGAAACCCCTGCCAGGCATGCCGCCGTGCCCACAGAACCCACCAGAAGCAGGGTCTTGCGGCCGAGCCGGTCAATTACGGACATCGCAATCATGGTGAAGAGCAGGTTGGTGGCCCCGATCGCGACCGCCTGCAGGTTGCCGGAGACTTTGCTGAAGCCGGCGTGAGCGAAGATGTCGTTCAAATAATAGAGGATCGCATTGATGCCGGAGAGCTGGTTAAACATGCCGATGCTGACCGCCAGGAAAATCGGAAATCCGTACTTGCGAGTGAACAGTTTTTCGCTCGCCTGACTCTGCTCGATTCCAATCGAGGCAACGATTTCCTGCAGGTCATGCTCGTAGTCTTCGTCGCCAGTCATCTGCAGTACGGTGCGGGCTTCGGCCACTCGTCCCTTCTTGACCAGCCAGCGCGGGCTTCGGGGAATGGTGAACAACAGGACAAAGAAGAGGGCTGCCGGAATAGCGGTCACACCGAGTTCCCATCGCCATTCTGCAGCTCCGAAGTGCTGCAGGCTGATGACGTAATTGGAGAAGTAAGCCACCAGGATGCCGAACACTACGTTGAACTGGAAAAATCCAACCAGGCGGCCACGCAACTTGGCGGGAGCAATCTCGGCAATGTACATGGGGCCCAGCACCGAGGAGCCGCCAACGCCGAGTCCGCCTATGAATCGGAATGCCACCAGGGCGTGCCAGTTCCAGGCGATGGCGCAGCCGATACCGGAGACGAGATACAAGATAGCCATCACCCGCAAGCTGTCGCGCCGGCCGAAGCGCTCGCCCGGAAAGCCAGCCAGCATTGCGCCCAGAACCGTCCCGAACAAAGCGCTGAACACCGTCACTCCCAGCAGAAATGGGGTGAGTTGGTAGGTTTGGGTGAGGGCACTGGTCGTGCCCGAGATGACTGCGGTGTCGAATCCGAATAGAAGACCGCCCAGAGCTGCCACTACCGTGCTCTTCACCAAAGTTCCATTCAGCTTCATGCTGGCTCCAACCGTTCAGAATTGTGCCTGGTGATCGTCTCCGACAAGCCGAAAGCAGCCCACAAGTTATCACAGAGCAAACTTCAATTCATTGGACTGAATACTATGGGCCGGGAGAACATGGAGGTGGAGGCAAAATGGGCGGCTTGAACTCCTTGAAGGTAGGCGCAGCGAAGATAAAAGCGGTGATTCTCGACTATGGCGAAGTGCTGTGCTATCCGCCGACTGCGGAAGAATGGGGCCGCATGGCGAGTCTGTTCAACCTCGATCCGGAAGAATTCCGTCAACTTTGGGGACGGAACCGCCTGGCTTACGACCGTGGAGATATTTCCTACGAGGCCTATTGGTCGAAGCTCGCGGCAGAAGCCAGCGTGAAGATGGAGCCGCAGCATCTCCAGCAAGTCGGTCCGTGGGATCTGGAAATGTGGGGCCACGTCAACCCAACGATGGTGGAATGGGTGGAGCAGATTCGTTTATCGGGAATAAGGATCGGGCTACTTTCAAATATGCCTCACGAGATGGTCCGCTATTCGCGGCAGAACTTTTCCTGGTTGAAGCATTTTCACCATACGACATTCTCGGCGGAGGTGAGACTGGTCAAGCCCGAAGCGGCAATCTACCGGCACAGTCTCGACGGCCTTAGAGTCGCGGCCGCGGAAACTCTGTTTGTGGATGACAAGGTGCCGAATGTCGAAGGCGCTCGAGCGGTTGGCCTGCGCGCAGTTCAATTCAGTTCGGTAAGACAGTTCAGGGGGGACTTGGCAGAGTTGGATTTTCCACTCTTGCCGGCTAATTCGAAATCGCCTTCCACGCCCCCCGCAGTTTAGCGCCTCTGAAGCACGATGAGCTCGACGCCAGGGGGCGGCAACGGGGTTGAGATCTTGATCTGGTCGCCCGAAGCTGACGTTTCTTCGACCGCGTCAAAATTCTGTTCTGCGGTGACGCGATAGCGCTTGAGGGTAAACGCGGCCTTTTTTCCCCACGGGAGATTGCTGATGGTCAGCGCGTACCCCCGATTGTCCCGGTACGCGATGTCCTTTCTGGGCGTTAGGAGCTTCATCGTGGAAAAATCGGGCATAGGCATGTTTTTTGGCGCCGAGCCTTCGGGAGCTACCATTGGCGGAGCCTGGTAGTGGTCAGGGATCTGATAGTTACTGATGAGAACTTGCACGGTCTTGCCATCGCGCGAGCGGCCTGCGATGGCGGCAAATCCGAACGTATCTGCTCCGGTTAGATGGAGCCGCTGGGGAGTTTCGAGCATGGCGCCGGTGGCGCGGAAGGTGTTTGCCGTCTTGAAATACTCGCCCTGCAGTCCAAACAGTCCCATCCAAGTGGCGTCCCCGCGGTAAAAGTGCGCGCGATCAACCTCTGAATCCTGAAGGTAGATCAACACGTCTCCGATGAAAGCGGCGTTTTCGATTCCCTGGAGGCGGGCCCGTTCCGGTTCGGTGAAGTCCGGACTGAGGTTCCATTCGCTCAGGACGCTTTCAGCATGAGGAAAGCCGTGCGCATCGAGCAGTTTCCTGATGTCATCGCCAATGCGGACCATGTCATAAGGATCGGCGGAGGTCATCGCGTAGTGGTGCCAGGAATAGAAATCAAGAGGAACTTTGTGGGCCGCACAATATTCGATCAGACCCTCCCGGTAAGGACCGGCATTGAAGGCCAGCGCCTGGGCATCCGCCCCAACTTTCATTGAAGGATCGACCGACTTCAAGGCCCGTGCCGTCTTTTCGTAAAGGCCGTAGAACTTCTCCGGCGTTTCTGTCCAGAAAAATGGCAGGTCGGGTTCGTTCCAGAATTCCCAGTAGCGGATGTTGTCGTAAAATCCGTTTGCCCAGCCCTGGTTGTAATGCATGGCGACGTGCTTTACCACCGCGGCGAACTTGTCGAAGCCAGGGAGCTCGGTGTAATCCGCGCCGAAACTGCGGCCGATGCGGTAGTAAACTTCCGCCCCGGATTCTCGAATTGCCTGGATGAACTTATCGGACGCGGCGAAGTGATAGCTTTCGGGCTCCTCCGGATCGGCAGTCCAGTCCGGGAAAATTTCGCCGGCCTGTGACGAATGCACCATGGCTGCCCTCTGTTTGGCATCGGGAACCAGCCACTTCAGCAGGGGAGTGTCCTCGGAATAGCGTGCGGCAACATCCGTCGGTCCCATGATGTCGTGGGTGCGGATCATATCGATGTGCAGGGCTTTGTATTGCTGAACCAGATTCGGAAGTCCCTCCATGATGGGAAATGGAGGTCCGTTAAGTCCCTGAAAGGAGCGGATCGTACCTACTACATTGCCGGCATCGACATTTACAACGCGCAAAGCGGAGTTCGATGCGTCTTGAGGCAAGGCCGGAGTCTGGGCGGTCGCGACGGTGCAGCTCAGTAGAAGCAAGAGGGAAGAAAACAGACCTCGATCCATAGGCTTAACGGTCTCCTGGCGTCAGTCGTGGTTCCACGGCAAGGGATTTTCGTGCGGTCCAGAATCGGGTGATATCTTCCAGAGTACGGCCCTTGGTCTCTGGAACCAGCCACAGCACGCACACCAAATTCAAGAACGCCGCGGCGCTGAAACACCAGAATGTGCCATCACTGCCCAAGTGTTTCTGCATGAGTGGGAAGCTCTGATTGCCCAGATATCCTACAACCCACAGAGCGGTTGTAGCGATGGACATGGCGCGTCCGCGAACCTTGGTGGGATAAATTTCAGAGATGATAACCCAGCAGGCGACCCCGTTGCCGAAGGCGTGTCCCGCGACGAAAGTCATTACGAATATCAGTACAGCCAGTCCGCTTCCGTGGATGTGGTAAAACCAGCCGACCATGGCAAAGGAAATCGACTGCAACAAAGTGCCGACAAGGATCAGCTTTTTGCGACCCGAAAGATCCACCAGCCACAGGGCAAAAAGCGTGAAAACTAGATTCACCAGGCTGACCAGTACGGACTGAAAAAACGCGTCGCTGGTGGCAGTTCCGGCGGCTTTGAAGATCTCAGGCAAGAAAGAAAACAGTGGGGTGATGCCGCTCAGCTGAGAAAACCCCGCCAGCATGATTCCGATGAGCAAGGGTCGGCGGAAGGTCGTCAGGAGCTCCGAAATGTGGCCTTCTTCAAGAGCCAGGGACTCCTGAATCTGAGCAGCTTCTTTAACC
>JBGQIG010000214.1:0-5801 GCA_041498365.1 Terriglobia bacterium
TATGGTTTCGTGGATTACGATCCCAGGAAAGTCAGCGGCTTCGCCTTCGGTATGGGCGCGGACCGCATCGCGATTCTGAAATACGGGGTAGATGATATTCAGTTGTTTTTCCAGGGGGAGGTGAGATTCCTCGAGCAGTTCGGATAAGAGCTGTCAGCTTTCAGCCGTCAGCGAGGATCTTCGCTGCGAAAACTGATAGCTGACAGCTGACAGCTGATAGCTGATAGCTGAAATGAAACTCTCTCCTGCATGGCTGCGTGAGTTCGTAGGCGCCAAGGTGGACGACCGCCGCCTGGCGCAAGACCTCACTTCGGTGGGAATTGCCGTCGAGAGTATCAGCGGTGAAGGGAAAGATACCGTCTTCGAGATGGAGATTGGCACCAATCGTCCTGATGCCATGAGCCATTACGGCGTGGCGCGCGAAGCTTCGGTGATCTACAACCTGGCGCTGCGACCCGTTGACGCGAAGCTGCCACCATCGCCGGGCAAGGCAGATTTCGTCATTGAGATCGCAGACACGGCCGGTTGCGCTCGCTATACCGGCCGTATTGTTCGCAATGTGAGTATCAAGCCCTCGCCCGATGCCATCGCAAAGCGGCTGATGCTGGTCGATCAGCGACCCATCAACAACGCTGCCGACGCCACTAACTACGCGCTGTGGGAAATGGGCAAGCCGACGCACGTCTTCGACCTCGACTTGCTCAAAGGCGGAAAAATTGTGGTGCGGCGGGCGCTTACCGGCGAAACCCTTAAGACACTGGACGGCGTGCAGCGCCAGCTCACGCCGGAAGACCTGGTCATCGCCGATGCTGTGAAACCGGTCGCGCTGGCCGGAGTCATGGGCGGATTCGACACCATGATCACGGAAAAGACCAGGAATGTCATCATTGAGTCAGCATGGTTTGATCCCGCGACCATTCGCAGAAGCTCGCGCCGCCATGGGCTGCACACCGATGCCTCGCATCGCTTCGAGCGCGGGGCGGACTTTGAGGCTACTCCTGTGGCTTGCGATCGTGTGGCGGCACTGATACTGGAATCCGCCGGTGGCGAACTGGCCGGGGGAGCGATCGACGTGGTGGCGCGCCCAATTGATCTGGCGCCGGTGGCCCTGCATCTGTCCGAAGTGCACCGCATTCTGGGAGAAAAGTTACAGACCAACGAGATTTTCCGCATTCTCCAGCAACTCGGCTTTGAGCTGATGCCGGAGAGGGGCGGGGATCCTGATTTCACCGTCCACATTCCCAGCTGGCGGCTGGACGTGGAGCGTGAGATTGATCTGATCGAAGAGATCGCACGTCTGCACGGCTACGACAAATTCGCCAACACTCTGCCGGCGTACGCCGGGGCCGTAATTGATCCGCCTGACGCGGAGAAAGACAGCAAGCTGCGTGCGTCGCTGCTGGCGCTCGGTTATAACGAAGCCGTTTCGCTGACCTTCATCTCTCACCAGGATGCGGAGACATTTTCCTCCGTGCCTGTGATTGAGCTGGCCAATCCGCAGAGCGAAGAGGCGTCGGTCATGCGCAGTTCGATGGTGCCCGGCATGCTTAACATGCTGGCGTATAACCTGAACCGCGGCGTGGACAACGTGCGTCTGTTCGAAGCCGGCAGGGTGTTCGAAGCCGTGGGAGTGACGACGGCCGAGCCCAAGCGCATCTGTATGGGCGCAACCGGCAGCGCCATGCCGCCGAGTGTGCATCAGCCTGCGAAACCGCTTTCGTTTTTCGACGTGAAAGGCGACGTCGAGAATGCCTTGCAGGCGTTCCAACACAAAGAGCTGAAGTATGACGCGCAGACCGCGGATTATTACCATCCCGCACGCTCCGCGCGAGCCCTGATGGATGGCGTGCTGGTGGCCCAGTTTGGGCAACTCCATCCCGAGGTTGCGGCCTCTCGTAAATTGCGTCAGGACGTTTTCATTGCGGAGCTCAATCTCGACCGCCTCTATACCAATGGCCTGCGCCGGGTGCGGTATGAAGCTTTGCCTCGCTATCCCGCGGTGGAGCGCGACTTTTCTTTTGTCTTCGACGACGGGCTGGCATTCGAACAGATTCATCGGGCCGTGGCTGGACTCGGCCTGGCAGAATTGCGCAGCTTTGTTCCGGTGGAGATCTTTCGCGGAGGTAAAGTTCCTGCGGGCAAGTATTCGCTACTGCTGCGTGCCCGATTTCAATCCGCCGCCCGGACCTTGCGCGAGGAGGAAATCGCGAAATGGTCCGCGCAGATCATCAAGGTGCTCGAAGAGCTGGGTGGAAAGCAGCGGGCCTAGGGGACAATGCGCGAAGAGCGGTAGTGTGGGCGTCGCCGCGGGAAGGCCGGTTATGACAGACCTGGTCACACCACAGAAAACTTTTCTCAGCTCCAAGGTGGAGCATTTCACCGAATCCGTCATCCGCGAAATGACGCGTCAGGCGATGCTGCATGGCGCGGTCAACCTGTCACAGGGCTTTCCCGATTTCCCCGCTCCACTCGAGATCAAGCGCGCCGCGCAGGAGGCGATCGGGGCGGACATCAACCAATATGCCATCACCTGGGGAGCCAAGAATCTTCGCAACGCCATTGCCCGGCAGATGGAAGTGTGGCAAGGCATTCAGGTGGATCCGGAGCGTGAACTAACGGTTTGCTGCGGCTCCACCGAAACCATAATCTCGACCCTGCTGGCGGTGTGCAACGCCGGCGACGAGGTCATCATCTTCGAGCCCTTCTACGAGAATTACGGGCCGGACGCGATTATTTCCGGCGCCAAGCCGCGGTTTGTGAAGTTGCGTCCGCCAGCCACGCCCGATGGCGAATGGACCTTCGATGAACGTGAACTGCGGGCGGCGTTTCACAATCACACCAAGGCGATCGTCGTAAATACGCCGAACAATCCCACCGGCAAGGTGTTCACCCGCAGCGAACTGGAACTGATCCGCGACCTGTGCGTGGAATTCAACGTGCTCGCGATCACCGATGAAATTTACGAGCACATTCTTTATGACGGCGCTCGACATATTTCCATGGCGGCGCTGGAGGGCATGCGCGAGCGCACGATCACCATCAACGGCTTGTCGAAGACGTACGCCGTCACGGGTTGGCGCGTGGGATGGGCAGTGGCGCCACCCGCCATTACGGATGCGATTCGCAAGGTCCATGACTTTCTGACCGTGGGCGCGCCGGCTCCGCTGCAGGAGGCTGGTGCGGCGGCGCTGGGTTTGCCTGCGAGCTACTACCAGGGATTGGCGGAAGGATACCGCAAGCGCCGTGACCGCCTGATCCCTGTGCTGGACGAGGTTGGCTTCCGCTGCTTTCGCCCGCGTGGCGCATACTATGTGATGACCGACATCAGCGCATTCGGATTTGAAAATGATCTCGAGTTCACCCAGCATCTGGTTAAGGACATCGGAGTGGCCGCGGTTCCGGGGTCGAGTTTCTACAACGATGCCCGGGACGGAGCGCAGCAGGTGCGATTTGCTTTTTGCAAGCGCGATGAGACGCTGGATGAGGCTGGAAAGCGGTTGCGGAAGTTGCGGATACGGAAGTAGAGTCGGCAAAATGCGAGGGCGAGACGCCCTCGCGACAGCCGGCGGGACGCCGGCGCTACGAAACCAGTTCGACAACCTGTAAAACCCGACTAAGCATCTGATCCGTGCACAGGTTTCTGCGGTATACTGCGCTCCAGTTCCCAATTTCTCGTGAGGAAGTGGTGGCACCATGTCGGTGAGAATGGCTGAAGGGGTATCTGCCCAGGTTCCGGCTGACGATTTTCAGGCGCTCGAAGAGAAAGTCTATCGCACCATTGAGATGTACAAGTCGGGGCGAGAGGCCCGGGCGGCGGCGGAGCGCGACGCTCAGCGTCTGCGCCAGCAATTGGAAGAACGCGAGGAAGAGCTGGAGAGCTTGCGCCGCGAGATGGTGCGGCTGCGGAAGGAACGCGAGGAGATCCGTGGCCGGGTGGAGAAGATGCTGGGGCAAATCGAATCCATTTCCGAGGAGCAGGCGGTCAGCTGATCCGGTCAGCGCTCCCCCTGAGGAGTAACGAGTATGGCAACGGCCACAAAACATCCCGCGGTTAAGGATCCCAGCAATAACGCCGTTCGGGTGGAGATTTTCGATCAGGCCTACAATCTCCGCGGTTCCGATCCGGAATACATTCTCAAGCTGGCCGAATATGTGGATGGCAAGATGCGCGCGGTGGCAGAACAGACGCATACTGTTGATACCGCGCGGCTGGCCGTGCTGGCGGCGCTCAATATTGCGGACGAATATCACCTGGTGAAACGGAACCAGGACGTGGGATCGGGAGACTACCTGCGTCGTGCTCAGCATCTTTCCAGCGCGCTGGATGAAGTGCTGGGAGAGAAGCGGCGGGCGGGATAAGAATCCACTCTATCAGCCATCAGCTCTCAGCTTTCAGCCAAGGCGGGACCGATGAGTTCCGCAGCAAAACCCGTGCATTGATCACTGATAGCTGACCGCAGATAGCTAATAGGAACTGCCGAGCCTTGCTGCGCCGGACAGCCGAGGCAGACTGCCACCACTTGGTTCCCCTTACGGAAGTCGCTGGCAAGCCGATTGCCAACTTTTTACGTTCCCCCTCTTGCCAACGCACGGAGGTTTCCCCTAGCATCCAGACTGAAAGCCGGCCTGCAAGGTTGGTGATGGTGGTAACCGATTTTTGAACCAACACCGAATGAACGGGGACTTGACTCGAAAATCTGATCCGGTGTGCAGTGCTCCGTCATGCGGAGATGCCTAAAGGGTCTCGGCGGGTTCCCATCGTCTAACGACGGGTTCATTCTCGGCCTACCACACGGCCCCAGTGGGTCGGCTTGCTTTTCCGCCACCTACGATCCTGCCTGCTCCTGCTAAACTTGAGGAGTATCAAAATCTCTTGGCAGCGCATCTACATCGATAGTGTTTCCCCAACTGTTTCATATCGGAAAGTTTTTCCTTCCCACCTATGGGTTGCTGGTTGCTATCGGAGTCCTGGTCGGACTGTGGATCAGCGTCCGCAACTCGAGCAAGCAGGGGATCAATGCCGATGACGCCTGGAACTTAGGAGTCCTGGTCGTCCTGTGCGGCATTGTCGGCGCCAAGATTCTCTACATCGTCAACGACTGGAGCCATTACAGCGCTCACCCGGGCGACATCTTCAGTTTGAGCACGCTGCAGGCGGGTGGAGTGTTTTCGGGAGGATTGATCGGCGCGTCAGTGGCCGCGGTCTGGTATATCCGCAGTCACCGTATGCCTGCACTGGCCACATGGGATGCATTTGCGCCCGGACTGGCGCTGGGGCACGCCATCGGGCGAGTAGGATGCTTTGCCGCCGGCTGTTGCTATGGCAAGCCTACTCAGCACTTCTGGGGCGTGACTTTCACCAATCCCATTGCCAATCTGAATTCCTATACTCCTCTGGGCGTTCCGCTGGAGCCCACACAGCTCTTCGAAGCGGCGGTCGAGCTGGCAAACTTTCTTATTCTGATGTGGCTCTTCAAACGGAAGAAGTTCGATGGGCAGGTGCTTGGCGCCTATTTCATTCTCTACGGCGTAGCCCGTTATTTCCTGGAGTTCATTCGCGACGATCCCGGGCGCGGCTCGGTCTTCGGCGGAATTATGACCGGTACGCAGTTGATCTCCATTGGCCTGGTGATCGCTGGCGGCTTGATCTGGTGGCTGCGCAGCGGCGCCGCCAAGCCCGTGCCCGCCGGCGCTGTTCGGTGATCGCCTGCCTTCTTTCAAAGGTTGGCATGCGGAGCGAGCTGAAGGCATTCCCGATAACAATTTCCACCAACAGGCTGCGGAAGTCCGAAAGGTCGAAA
>JBGQIG010000215.1:0-5738 GCA_041498365.1 Terriglobia bacterium
ACCCAGCGCCGCGCCGATCATCGCGTAGGCAATGCCCGTATTGCCGCTGGTCGCATCGATGATGGTCTTCCCGGCCCGCAGCGCGCCGCTCGCCAGCCCCGCCTGAATCATCGCGAGCGCCGGCCGATCCTAGACGGAACCACCCGGATTGAACCACTCGGCCTTTGCACAAAACTCCACAGGTGAGAACTCCTTGCCGACGCGTTCAAGGCGCAGCAACGGTGTGTTCCCAATGCATTCGAGCAAGGACTCCCCCGCCCGGCCCGGCTGAGCCGTTGATTCGTGAGGAGATGCGGCGATGTGTCCCGTAGTGGCCATGACCCCTTGAGTCAGAATTCCCCTCCTGCTCCTGCAGGAGCCAGGATATCCGACCATTTTACTCCGAATTAGATGCGGCAGACTAGCCCTGAGATAGAGCGCTATTCGAAGCCTCCCCACAATTGCGCGAGCGACGGCATCAATTCGACTCAGTCTGAATCGAGTCCTATGTCCCAGCCTGGAAATGTACGGGTATCGGGTCAGCTTCTAGCAACCCATTTTGCACGACAGGGGGCTGGCCACATGCCCGCCAGACTCGCCTTCTTGCGGGCTATGGTTCCAAGAGTCGCCGGCGCAGATTTATGAGCTCAGAATCGGAGAGCTTCAAGGCATCTCGCAAGTAATTGCCGAAAGAGCCATAAGTTTTGTCAATTTTGTCCAGAGTGGCTTCCAGGGTCTCGGGTCTTGCAGTCATGATCGTTCTGACGGTAGAGATATCCGGTGGCTCAGCAAGGCCGAAGGCCCGCTGCAGATCGGCGGTGGTGCTTTCGATGGTATCCGGGGCGAGCAAGTATTGGTTGGACAGCAGGTAGTCCTGGACCACGGTGTCGCGCGGAACACCAAGCGCAGTGAGAAGAATGGCACTGAAGACGCCAGTGCGGTCCTTGCCGGCAGTGCAGTGCTCGACGGCGGGGAGATCGCCTGCAGCAATGCGCCGCAGAATTTTCGCGTACTGTCCGGCGTACTCAATGGCATAGCCATACGCGCGAACGGAGTCTTTGGTCTCGGAGTTGATGGTAGCGACCCTGCGTTTCAGGTCGTCGGCCGTGGGACTGGTAATCAAATTGGACCCGATGGGGACTGAGAAGGACTCTGGCGTATTTCCGGCCCAATGATCGGGTGCCCGTGCGCGCTCGCCGTCTGATCGGACATCGCAGACCAGACGAATCCCCAAGCGGTTGAGATACTCGGAGTCTCTTGCGGTCAAGTTCACCAAGTGATTCGACCGGTACACCAAGCCCCAGCGCACATAACGGCCATCGGAGGCGCGGTAACCTCCCAAGTCTCGAAAGTTTTTCGCGCCTTCCAGGGAAAGCCGGCGGATGGAGACGACACGGGTGATCCCGGAAGTAGGCTTCAGATGGAAGTAGACGCGCCCAGGGAGATCTGGGACCGAGACGTCCGCGGGGGCCTTGCGAATCGTGAGGAGCGGCTTGGGCGAATCAATCTGATCTGGTCGCGAGCCGGCAAACACCTCGACGGGGCCGGCCTCTGGTGAAGCCTGAAAATCGAGCCGGTAAGTACCCGGACGGATCAGCTCACAGGTGGGGTTCTCGATGCCGGCGCCGGTCGCGGAGCTGTAAGCAAACAGAGCAAGAGCGGCACTGGCGACGAGCAGAGGTGGCGCGACAAACAGACGAGGGCGCAGGTTCAACAAAATATCTCCTTCACTGCGGCGCGGCCGCCGTCCTATCTTGCGTTCGAAGAGATCCAGCGCAAGCCGAGCGAAACGGTGCGGCTGTAGTACTCGCGCTGAATCGGAAACTGTTCACTGCCGAAGTAAAAACCAAATACCTCATTATTCAGATTGAGCAAGGAGACGACCGCCTGGATTCCGTGGGCGCGGGGAATGCGGTAGCTGGCCTGCGCGTCAACCTGTGTGTGCGGGTAGAGGTACTGGTCGCCGAGCGGACCCCTTATGCCGAGAGGGGCGCCGTCCAGGAATTGATATGCCCAAATATTAGCATCGTTGTGAGTCAGGCCCATGCGAGCAGAGACAGGGCCCTTGTCATAGGTGAAATCAAAATTCCAGTTGTTCGGAGCCTGGCGAAGAAGTGCAGGATGATCAGTCCGGCCGAAACCGATGGGGAAACTCACCCGCGACGTCGTGTAGCTGTAGTTTGCGGAGACACCAGCCCCACTCAGGAGACCGGGGAGAAACTTCAAGTGCTGCTGCCAGGCCATTTCGATGCCCGTGAGGTGCGCGCTAGGCCCATTGATCGATTGAGTCACGCGATCTCCGGCAAACTGACCGGTTGTCGGATTCGTGGTCACAGAAAAAATAGGATCGGTCAATGCCTTGTAAAACCAGCCAGCCTGGATGATGCCGACGGTTTTTAGATAGTGTTCAAACAAGATGTCGAAATTATTGGCATGGGTAGGTTTCAGATTTGGATTGCCCGTTTGTACTCCAGTAGGGGTGCTGGTAGGGTCGATGAGCGCAAACGGAGGAAGATCCGAGAAATTGGGACGGGCGATTCCTCTTCCATAAGCCAGCCGGAGGTTCGTGTTCGCGCCAAAAGTGTATTGGAACTGGACACTCGGCAGGACATCTACGTAGGACTGAGCTCCCGGGACGGGCACCGACGAGTTCCAACTTCCATCGGGATTGAGCAGCACCTTATTACCGACAAACGACCCTTGCGTCCCTTCGAAGCGCAGCCCTCCTTGCAATTTGACGTGGCCGAAGGTAATCGTATTCATTACGTAGCCGGCCAGGACGCGCTCACTCGTATCGAAATGATTGGGGTCGTTCCCAATGTGATCCGCGCCGGGATCGTCCGGGAAGAAGCTCTGATTGGCATTGAAGAATTGCTGAGTTTTGTTGTAATCGGAGAGAGGGCCAGGTTTGTATTCTCCGAAGTAGTAGCCGTAACTGGGGATGGCTTTCAGCGCCGAACTCATAACCAACGGTGCAGATCCTGTATAAGGTAAGAACTGCCTGCCGCCAGTACGTACTTTGTCGGCGTCACGGATTCTGAGCCCGAGTTCGAATGCACCGAAGTGGGAGTTTACGGTGTATTGCCGAGTCATGGTAAGAGATCCGGAGTAGTCCGTTTCGCGGATATGATCATTCCACTGGAGTACGGCCGAGAGCTGGTATTGAGCTGGATCGTAGATGTTGACACCATTCAGAATAGGGAACTTTGGCGTGAAGGGACGGGTCGTGTCGACGCCGAACTTCACTCCATCCTGATTTGGATTTCCCTCTGTATCAGACGTCGGACCCGGCCCGTTCCAGAAATCGATTGGAAATCCGCCGTCATACGTGGCGCGCCCAACCGAGAAGTCATAGGTGATTAAAGTGGCTCCGAGAGAATGGTTCGCCCCGGCGGTGATGCTGTAGATTTGTTGTTGCGGAGTGCGATGAAAATGGTTTAACCCCATGCTACCGGTGGCGTCCGGGGTGGATGGAGTGGCACCGGCGAAGTTCCCGACATTGACGTTATAGTTCCAATTTTCGCCGTAATCGTAGAATTGGGAAAATAGACCTCGAACATAGACGGTCGAGCCAGTGCCCAACTTATAGTCGGCGCTGCCGGCAAAGCCGAAGCGAGTGCGGTCGTACCAATGTTCGCGGATAGCCGCGCCGAAAAACACGGGTTTAAAGTCGGAAGCAGTGGCGGTACCGAAATCAAAGACACCCGGCACGGGTTCAACGTCATCAATTCCGCGATTATTGTGGTCGTAGCTGCCGCCCAACAGGAAACCAAAACGCTTTTCTGCGCCCGCGCGCCTGCCGTAGGTGCCACCGAACTGATCGAGGGTCCGCCCACCCTCGATGGGAGTAAATCCCCCCATAGCTGAAAGGCTGATGTACGGCTCTTCGCCCGGTTTTTTGGTGACCAGGTTGACCGAGCCACCGATGGCGTCGCCTTCCTGATTGGCGGAAAGCGTCTTGTTGATTTCGACGGAATCGATGAGGTCCGCGGGAATAACATCCAACTTGACGTTGCGCACGCTTTCCGGGGACGGCACGTGCACGCCGTCGATGGTGACGTTGCTAAGGCGCGGCTCGGTGCCGCGAATCTGAACGTATTTGCCTTCGCCCTCATCGCGCTCGAGCGAAACGCTCGGCAGGCGGCCGACGGCATCCGCGATGTTCGTGTTTGGCAAACTCGTAATCACTTCGGCTGGAAGCACCTGCACGATGTTGTCGGCGGTGCGCTCGCGATTCAGCGCTTCTACCTCGCCGCGCTCGCGTTCCCCGCGAACGATGACCTGTTCATTCACCGCCTCGATCTCGAGCACGGCATCGGCATTTGTCACGCTGCCTGAAGCAATGGTCACGTCCTTGGAAAACAGCTTGAAGCCCACATACGAAACGGTGAGCGTGTATTTGCCGGGCACCAAGTCGGAAATCGTGAACGCGCCTTGCGCGTCTGTCGCAACAACGTACCCATTCGGCTGCACTTCCACGCGTGCGCCCACAAGGGCGTCGTGGTTTACATCCGTCACGTAGCCGCTGATGCCCCCCTTCCGTTCTTGCGCTCCTGCTGCGCTCACCCCTAGCAGGCTGATCACGAAAACTACAAACGCAAAACGCATGATTTTGACCATCGGCTTGCTCCCCTAATTCCAACAATGACGCTGTATTACCACACCCCTCGCCGATAAAATAGACGCCGCCTGTGGAAAACTGGCCGCAAATTTCTCACAGACCCTATTAGATATATCGAAGCACCGTGAATGCCGGGCGCACCAATTGTCACAACTGCGTAAATTAAGATTTACTGGAATTCGGTGGCCATCTCTCAGCGCTTTACGGCCGGCAGCGCGAACGGGGCTTTACAGAAAAGCTGTGCTTCTCTACTCTGAATGAACCATGTGGAATGTCGAAGAGCGCTTCTCACCGAGAGCCATTGAGAGTCTGGCCGCGCTGGGTTTTGCTGTCGGGAGCACGCGCGGCGTGGTTCGCGTCGAAAAATACGGTTGCGGCGCCGAATTCCGCAAGGGAACCGACGACCTCTACCAGATGACCATTATTCCCACCATTATGCTGAAGGGCCAGTTCACCCGGCTGTGGGACGCCGGCTACCAGAAGTTTCTGCTCGCGGATGATGGGCTGAAGCTCCCGGCGCTGGCTGTTCACCTTCAGAACTTGCGGAAGTTCAACGAAGAGCTGCTCACGGCGCTGGGCGTTCCCACCTTCTATAACGAGGCGCTCGGTTCCGTGAGCCAGGTCAGCGTGTACGACCGCGTCAAGGGCCGCAAGGGCGCGGTGCCGGATGAAACGGTCGGCGCGCACAGCGAAAAACGCGGTCACTGATATTCTCGATTTTGCCCCGCGAAAACTCAGCCGGCAACGTCAACTCGATCCGGCATCTTGAAGCTGCCTGCGAAACTGCGCCAAGTCCACGCGATGCTTCGCCGCTTTGCGCTGCCCAATGAAGATCACCGGAACATCCCACCCGTAGCGTTCCTTCAAGACGTCGTCCTCATCCACATTCACTTCGCGGAGGACCGCGCCGAACTCGCGCAATACCGGCGCGATGGCGGCCTTCGCTTCATCGCAAAGATGGCAAGCGGGACGAGTGTACAGAGTAATGTCGCGAGGTCCGCAACGGGCAAGGCGCAGGTCTTCCGGCGAGCTGCTCACGGCTTGAGGTTCGAATCCTTCCTACGGAAGCTCATTCTACTCGCAAGAATCCTGGGAAAGAAAAAGTAGCGCATAATGTTCCATGTTGGAATAGCGAGGA
>JBGQIG010000216.1:0-5719 GCA_041498365.1 Terriglobia bacterium
ATCGGGAATGGATTGCACACGCATGGCTCAACATCGTCCGCAAATCTTTAGGGTTGCCGACGCACGATCTAGGGTTCGAAGATTCACCTGCTATCAGTCGCACGACCGTTAGTAGTCCCGCTGTGATCAAGCCTTTAGCCAAACTCAACGAGGAAAGGCGGTATTTCGACCAGATCAAACCGTTCAACTTTCTACTGACATGTCACGTGAAAGGGCTCGGTCATCCCGTCGGCACAGACCCAGAATGCTTTCACCTGATCGCACCGTACGACAACAACCCGACCCGATGGCTCAAACTCGATTGGATCAACCAATACACGGACCAAACCTATCGCATAACCACAGCGGGCTACCACGGCAGCCGAAACACCACGCGAGTGAAGACCATCGGGGAGGTTCTATCCGAATACGAATTTCACCCCGAAGCGAAGTGCGCCGATCTGGATGGAAAAACCTGTGGTAAGCAAACCACGGGCTTGCTGCAACGGCGTCATATTCGGGTCGGGCAGATCAAATACATCGGCAAAGAGTCCAACAGCCTGGAAGAGGTTGAAACAGGGCTGATTCACTCGGAGCAGAATGTTTATGTCGAGTATCCCGACCCGCGACGCGATGAATGGCAAACAAAGACCCGACCCGCGCTGAAGGGAATACGCCTAAAGTTGCTTGTTAAAGAGTGCAAAGCAAAGCTTTCCCGCAGGGCGCTCATCGATCTGCGCGCGGGACGCAGTAAACCTCGTCGCAAAAACCAGGAGATGCTCGCAGTAATCGTCACAAAACTAGCTAAGAAAATGCACGATCCAGAAAGGAAACGGTAAATATCTATGGCCTACAAGAATCCAGAAGATAAGCGGCGATGGGAACGAGAACATCGCGAACAACGAAATGCAAGGCGGAGAAGGCAACATTGGGGTGCCCAGATGGAGCCCATTGTTCTAGGGTCAGCGCCCGACCCGATTCCAGATCAAGAACCGAACGGTGCCTGGTTGGTTGTGGCAGGAATTGGCGCGCTCGTGCTCGCGGTCGTGCTAGGGATGTTCGTGGTTCTGGGCAGAGCCAGCGCATCCTTGGATTCTGGTCCTGGTAGGCCAGCCGCCTGATTCTGTTGACGCGACAAAATTGGGTCGGGAAGCGTTTTACACCCCGACCGGGGTAACTGGTGTAATTGATTCCATAACAATGTCGGCTCCCAGACCCGAGTAAGCTTTGGTGGTGCGAACCAACCAAAAGGCTCGGGAGAAAGGAGCCGAAGATGATCATTATAGGAGCAGATTACCACCCGGGCTTTCAACACATTGCATGGGTGGATAGCGAAACTGGAGAGTCGAACGAGGTGCGACTCGAGCACCGCGAGGAGGCGGAGAAGTTCTATCGCGGGCTCGCGGCCCAAGGGATGAAGGTGCGGGTGGGGATGGAGGCGAGTGGGCACGCGCGCTGGTTTGAACGACTGCTGGCGGAGCTGCACTTTGAGTTGTGGATCGGAGATGCGGCGGAGATCCGAACCAAGCGGGTACGGAAGCAGAAAACGGATCGCCAGGATGCCCAACTGCTGCTGCGGTTGTTGCTGGAAGATCGCTTTCCGCGGATCTGGGTGCCGAGCTGGGAGAATCGAGACCTGCGGCAACTGCTGTGGCACCGGCACCGGATGGTACAGACCCGCACGCGACTGATGAACCAGTTACAAGCGGTGGCGCTCAACGAAGGCCTGCGCTGCAAGAAGCGGTTGTGGCGGGAAGCGGGCCGAGAGCAACTGGAGAGGTTTCGCTTAGCCCCGTGGGCGAGCCGGCGGCGTCGAGATTTGCTGGAGTTGCTGGATCGGCTGAACCCGACGATTGCGGAACTGAGCGCAGCGATCGAGCAGGAAGTAGAGAAGTGTCCCGAGGCGCAGCGGTTGAAGACGCATCCCGGGGTCGGTTCTCTGACCGCGCTGGCTTTCGTGTTAATCGTGGGGGAGGCGGAGCGGTTCCAGTGCGGCAAGCAGATTGCGAGCTATCTGGGACTGGTGCCGTCGGAGGAGTCGAGCGGGGATCGGCGACGGCTGGGACACATCACTAAACAAGGCAACTCGCTGCTGCGCTTCCTGCTGGTGGAAGCGGCCCAAGTCACGGTGCGCAGCGATCCGGGGTGGCGCAGCAAGTTTTTCCATCTGGCCATGCGGCGGGGACGGAAGATCGCCAAGGTCGCCATGGCGCGTCGACTTGCGGTTCGTCTCTACTGGATGTGGCGCCAGGGATGGGATTACGAGCAGTTGAAAAAGATCGGTTCGCACGCAGGAAAGCCCGGAAATCGCCATGGTGTGCAGCAGAACACCGAGTAATTGATAGGGCATCCCGCTCCTCCTCACGGGGGAGTTCGAAGTAGTAATCATGATCGCGGTGTGGATCGAAGAGATGCATGGGTCGGACTGAGTTCCAGACCTGAACCCTGATTGCGAGCGAGCCTTGGTTGGATCGGCACTGGTTCCGCTAGAGCGAAATGGCGCTCCTCATCGAGTGCATGCTGAAGTGTGCGCCAATACTGATTGACAACGCCGACATTGTTAGAGAGGCGATTTTACGCCAACAATCCTTTTGAGATACCGCCAACTCCCCGGCTTTCATTGACTTGCCCTCGCATCCCGCCTACCATACCTCGACTCCATGATCGGCCACACCATCTCGCACTACCGCGTCGTGGAGAAGTTGGGTGGCGGCGGGATGGGTGTGGTGTACAAAGCCGAGGACACCTCACTCGGTCGCTTTGTCGCGCTGAAGTTTCTCCCCGAAGATGTCGCGCAAGACCTGCAGACATTGGAACGTTTCCGCCGCGAAGCTCGTGCAGCTTCGGCTCTGAACCATCCCAACATCTGCACCATTTACGAAATTGCGAACGATGATGGTCAGTGGTTCATCGCGATGGAGTATCTGGATGGCGTGACGCTGAAGCACTTGATCGGGAACCGTGCAATGGAATTGGAGACACTGCTCGCGCTCTCCATCGAGGTTGCTGATGCCCTGGATGCCGCCCACGCGGAGGGCATCGTCCATCGCGACATCAAGCCCGCCAACATCTTTGTGACCAAGCGCGGACACGCCAAGATTCTGGACTTCGGATTGGCCAAGATGACCGCAAGCGCGGCGAAGCCTGTGTCGGACGCAACCGAAACCGGCACCGTGGAACCGCACCTGACCAGCCCGGGAGCGGCGGTGGGCACCGTGGCCTACATGTCTCCCGAGCAGGCGCGGGCCAAAGAATTGGACGCCCGCACTGATCTGTTTTCTTTCGGGTCAGTGCTGTATGAAATGGCAACAGGCGCGTTGCCTTTCCGGGGGGAAAGCACGGCAACCATTTTCGAGGCCATCCTAAACCGCCCTCCGGTAGCTCCGGTGCGGCTGAATCCTGAGCTGCCAGCCGACCTGGAGCGCATCGTCAATAAGGCGCTGGAAAAAGACCGCAACCTGCGCTATCAGCACGCCTCCGATATAAGGACGGATTTGCAGCGGCTGAAGAGAGACACCGATTCCAGCCGGAGCTCGGCCGCCGCGGTGGAACAAGTCGCGCCGGTCACGGGACACATGCCGGCCATAGGAACAACTTCAACATTCGCAGCGGGCAGTGCGATTGCCTCCCAGATTCCAGCTTCAGGATCCGCGGTCACGCCCGCCCCTGCTCCTGGCAAGCAGCGCTGGGTCGCTGGCCTAGCGGTAGTCTTGGTGCTCGTACTGGCTGGGGCCATTGCGTTTCTGGTCCACAGCCGCACAGAGCGGCAGGAAATTTCCTCGGTGGCAGTATTGCCCTTCATCAATGCCGGCAACGATCCCAACAGCGAATACCTGAGCGATGGCCTCACCGAAAGCCTGATCAACAACCTTTCCCAGATTCCCAATCTCGCCGTGATGTCCCGCTCTTCCGTCTTTCACTACAAGGGACGGGACGTTGATCCCCAGGCAGTGGCCAGAGACCTCAAAGTCGAGGGTGTGATCACGGGCCGCATCGTGCAGCGTGGAGACCAGGTCAAAATCAGCGCCGAGCTCATTGACGCGCGCACCAATCACAATCTCTGGGGCGATCAATACGATCGCAAGCTTTCTGATGTTCTGGCGGTACAGGATGACATCACTCGCGCTATTTCATCCAAGCTGCGGGAAAAGCTGTCCGGCGAAACCAAAAAGCACGTGGCCAAGGGCGGCACGAACAATCCTGAGGCCTACCAGCTGTATCTCAAGGGCCGCTATTACTGGGCCAAGAGAACTCCGGATTCGCTGGAGAAGGCCAAGGACTACCTCAACCAAGCCGTTGAAAAAGACCCAAACTACGCCCTGGCCTACACCGGACTGGCCGATTACTACTATGTTCTTTCCGACTATGCCCCAGTGTCCGCGGTAGAGGTCGCGCCCAAAGCACACGCAGCGGCACAAAAAGCGCTGGCCATCGACGACACTCTCTCGGAAGCCCACGCCGTGCTGGCTGGTGCCGACCAAAACCTGTGGCAATGGGATGCCGCAGAGCGAGAATTCCGGCACGCTCTTGAACTGGACCCGAACAATGGCAGCGCTCACCAGTGGTACGGCTTGTTCTTGTCTGCTACTCTGGGACGCCACGAGGAAGCTTTGGTCCAGTTCAGGCATGCCCTGGAATTGGACCCCCTGAACCTGACTTTCAACACCAATCTCGGCACGGGTTACGCGAATCGCCGCCAGTACGATCTGGCTTTGGATCAATTCAAAAAAACAATCGACATGGATCCGAATTATGCCAGCGCCCACGACAACCTCGCCAACGCCTATTTCGACATGGGCAAACATGATTTGTGGCTGGAGGAATGGAAAAAGGCAGCGACCTTATATCCGGATCATGAACAGTTGGCGATCAATGAGGAAACTGCCCGGGTCTATGCCAAGTCCGGAAGTAGCGCCGCCATAAGCCGCATGATTGAGCTTACCAAGCAGCTAGCTCAGCGCCGGTATGTCGATCCAGGCTGGATCGCCTATTATTATGCGGCGCTCGGCGACAAGGATCAGACCTTCTACTGGCTGGACAAGGCATACTCCGAGAAGGCCGAGAGCCTGCAGTACATTAAGGTCACGAAAGCGATGGATCCATTTCGCTCCGATCCCCGCTACATCGACCTGCTGAAGCGCATGGGCCTGCCGCATTAACACCTTTCGCCCTCTGGAAAGACGCAACACCCCGACATTCCCATCCTGAAGGAAGCCAAGGCGGAGTACGCGAGGCTGCAGTAGGGGCGTAGGTCGTTCCCCACTGACCATCGTCCAGTTCGTCTGGCTCAGTAATTCTCAATTGTTGTAACAGGCGATTACACCAACTACTCCGAATAAGCCACCGCCAGACAGCTTCGAGTCTCGCATTCGTGACCACTTCCCAGCCTTTCGTCCGCTGTAACCTTTCCCTGCTGCAGGCATCCCATTTGGGGGTTAGACTATCTGCTTCCCGGCCACCGTATGGAATCACGAATCGATAGTCGCAAATTCAAACGGGCTACCCGCCGCGAATTGCTGAAGCTGGCGCCGGTATTGGCTGTCGGGGTTTTTGCCATTCCCAAGTTGCAAGAGCCGCTGCTCAAGGCTGGGTTGGGCTTCAGCGACTGGGCTTCCGCCCGACTGTTTCGCTCCCGGCATCTGGCTACGACCTTCGCCGACTCCGACGTTGTTCCGTTTGAGAAATTCCCCATCAACGGCTACGACGTGGAGGATCCCGGAGTTGATCTCGAAAAGTGGAC
>JBGQIG010000217.1:0-5676 GCA_041498365.1 Terriglobia bacterium
CTTGACCTGACGGTCGAGGAGAATCTCACCATTTACGCCAAGCTGTATGACGTCGCTCCCAAGAAACGAAAAGCCGCGATCGAGGAATTGCTGGAGCTCGTGGACCTGACGAAGTGGCGGTCGGCTCAGACCAAAACACTCTCCGGCGGCATGCGGCGGCGGTTGGAGATTGCCCGCGGGCTGGTGCACAGTCCACGAATATTCTTTCTTGATGAACCTACCACCGGGCTGGATCCCGTTTCCCGGGTGGCGGTTTGGGAGATGCTCACCAACATCAAATCGCACCGGCAGCTCACCATTCTGATTACGACCCACTACATGGACGAGGCTGACCGCCTGTGTGACCGCATCGCCATCGTGGATCACGGAAAGCTGGTCGCGCTCGACACACCCCCTGCGCTCAAGGCAAGTGTGCCCGGCTCGAATGTGATCGAGGCGCAGTTCGAAAACGCGCCTACCGACTGGGAGCAGCGACTGCGTGGATTGAGCGGCGTCACTTCGGTGCAGCATGAGGGCGCCGGCATGTACCGCATCCTGACGGGCGACGGTTCGCGCACCACCACCGAACTGGTGGAAGCGGCGGTGCACGCCGGAGTGGTGGTGAAGTCGCTTTCGGTGCAGAACACTACTCTGGACGATGTGTTCGTCCATTACACCGGACGGCAGTTGCGCGACGAACTGGTGAAAGCGTACAGCTTTGTCATGCCGCCAAGACCAGGGATGCAGTCATGAACCGGATGCTGGCCATCGTCGAACGTGAAATGCGAAAGTTCTTTCGCTCCCCGGCGCTGATGATGGTGTCGATGATCTTCCCGCTGGTGCAGCTCATCGTTCTTGGAAATGCGTTCGGCGGCAAGATACGCGACGCCCGCCTGGGCCTGGTAGACCAGGATGGAGGAACGCAGGCGCTGGAAATACGCGAAGCTTTTGACTCTGTTCGGGCGAATATGCGGACGTTTGAGCCCATCTACTACGACGACCAGAAGAAGGCGATGGAAGACGTGCGCAACGGAAAGATTGAGGCTGCCGTCATTATTCCTCCGCAGTACTCCCGCCGGGTTTACGAGCAGGACCAGCCGCGCATCGCTATGGTGGTGGACAACAGCGACAATTTCATGAGCGCGGCACTCGAAGAGGAGCTTGCCCAGATCACCAGCGCGCTGAACAATCCCGTCGTCGAGCCTCGCATTCTGCGGCAAACTGTATTGCAGATCGTTGAGCTCTATCCCTATATCGAGTACATGAAATTTCTCCTGCCGGGCTCGATCACGCTGGCCATATTCATGTCAGTGATGATCGGCGGCGGAATGCTTTACATTGACGACAAGGCCCGTGGCGTCCATGAAGGTTATCTCGTAACTCCCATCACCAAGACCGAACTTGTTTTCGGGCTGAACGCAGCCAGTGCAATCAAGGCAGTGATGGTGGGGACCGTCATTACCGTGATTGGGTCGCTGCTGGCCGGAGTAGGCACGTTGTTCAGCTTTTCCACGGCGCTGGGTTTGCTTTTGATGATTGTGCTGACCGCGGTGGCGTTGAATACGATGATGTTTCTCCTCGTAGTTCGAGTCGAGGACCCGCTCGTGCCCCGCGCGATTTTTGGAATCCTGAATACGCTGTTGTTTTTTCCCAGCGGCGCAGTTTACCCCATCCAGGCATTCCCCTGGTGGCTGCGCGCTATCGCCAAGGTGGACCCGTTTACGTTTGCGGTACACGGTTTCAAGGCTCTGCTGCTGAAGGAAGCAGGTTTGTCCGCGATAGTGCCCGATGTAATTTATCTCTCTCTGTTCGCATTCGTAGCTTTAAGCATAGCGACGCCATTGTTCAAGAGAACGCTGTGAAGGCTTCTGGGTGTCAGGTGGGAACTTTTACCTGTGTCCGCCAATCTATTATGCTTAACGAGCTATGACTCTGCTGGATGCTGAAGCATACGACCCGGGTCGTGACCGCCGGCGCAGGATCAAGATTGCCAGCGCCGTAGCCCTGGTTCTGGTACTGGCCTGGATTGGGTGGATGTATCGTAACTGGCCCGAAGAGCGTGCGGTAAGCCACTTCTTCGGCGCCCTGCAGCAGAAAAACTATGAGACTGCTTACGGCATCTGGCAGCACGATGCTGATTGGCAGCAGCACCCGCAGAAGTATCGGGCCTATCCCTTCAACGATTTCTATCGTGACTGGGGGCCGGGCGGCGAATGGGGCCTCATACAATCCTACAAAATCTACGGGTCAGCAAGTCCGCGCGGCGGAGGCAGCGGCGTGATCGTCGAAGTCGTGGTGAACGATCGTGCGGAGCACGCCCGTATCTGGGTGCAGAAGTCAGACAAGACTCTGAGCTTTTCGCCGTACTGAGAACGGAGAACTGAGATCCGCGAACTGGGTTTTGATCGAACAAGTCTGCCGGGGCGCGAAAGCAGAAAAATCTAGGATAACTGTGCCAGCGTTTTCTCCAGCGAAGCCTGATCGCCGACGTTGAGGCATGTCCTGGAACGGTCGATCTGGCGCATCAGCCCACAGAGCACCTTGCCGGGGCCGACTTCCACAAATGTCTGAATACCTTTCGTGATCAACAGGCGCATGGACTGATCCCATTTCACGGCGCCAGTTACTTGCCGAACCAGTGCGTCCCGGGCGCAGTCGGCGTCTTCGATCAAGGCTGCATCCACGTTGCATACGACCGGGATACCGGCCTTTTGCAATTCGAGAGACTTCAGATCCACGGCGAGGCGGTCCTGGGCCGGCTTCATCAGCGAGCAATGGAAGGGCGCGCTGACGGGCAGCATGATGGCGCGCTTGGCGCCGCGATCGCTGGCCAGTTTGGTGGCGCGCTCGACTGCTGCGGCATGGCCGGAAATGACGATCTGTTCGGAAGAATTGATATTAGCGGGTTCACAAACATCACCGTGGGTGGCGTCGGTGCATACGGCTGTGACCTTTTCCAGATCCATTCCCAGAATGGCTGCCATCGCTCCCACGCCTACCGGAACCCCTTCCTGCATGTACTTTCCGCGGTTGCGCACAGTGCGAATAGCGTCGGAAAAATTCAGCGTGCCGGCGGCAACGTGAGCGGAGTATTCGCCCAGGCTGTGTCCGGCGACAAAGCTGGGATTGACGCCCTTGTCGCGCAGGACCCGAAAGGCCGCGACCGATGCGGTCAGGATGGCAGGCTGGGTGATTTCGGTCATCCGCAGTTCTTCTTCCGGACCCTCGAAGCATAGTTGCGAGAGCTTGTAGCCGAGGGCTTCATCGGCTTCATCGAAGGTTTGCCGGACGATGGCATATCTTTCGGCCAATTCCTTGCCCATGCCGACGGCCTGCGATCCCTGGCCGGGGAAAAGGAAGGCGATTTGAGGTGTAGTCATATCTTCGATTTTCGTAGGGGCAGGTGTCTCACCTGCCTGGCCGAGCAAAGCTCGGCTATCCGGATTTACGCTCGACAATTCGCGCCAAGCCAAGCCAAGGCGAGCTGCGCTCGCCTGCCCAGACGAGGACGTCTGGGCCTACGTGGTCTTAGGTGCTCACTGGCACTGCGGGCCGCAAGCCTGCCACTTCCTTCGCAATCTTCTCGTTGATTTTGCGCTCGGCAAATTCGGCGGCTACGCGCAGCGCATTCTTGATGGCGTTCATGTTGGATGACCCGTGGGTAATGAAGACTACGCCTTTAACACCGAGCAGGGGAGCGCCGCCATATTCGGTATGGTCGAGCCGCTTCTTGAAATCGGCGAAGGCGCTGCGGGAGAGCAGGTATCCCACTTGCCGCGTGATGGTGGCTTTCAGGGTTTCTTTCAACGTGGCGCGCACCAGGTTGGCTACGCCTTCTGAAGTTTTCAGCGCCACGTTGCCCACGAAGCCGTCGGCGACGATGACGTCCACCTTGCCGCTGTAGATGTCGCGTCCCTCCACGTTGCCGATAAAATTCAGCGGCAGCTGCTTGAGCAGTTGGAAAGCTTCGCGAGTCAGCTCGTTTCCCTTGTTTTCTTCTTCTCCAATGGAAAGCAATCCGACCCGGGGACGCCGTGTGCCGAACATGCTGCGAAAGTAGATTTCTCCCATGACGGCAAACTGTTCCAGGTTCTCGGGTTTGCAATCCACGTTCGCGCCCACGTCGAGGAGGATGGCGGTCGTGCGCACGGCGGTGGGGAAAACCGCCGCCAGTGCGGGACGATCCACACCGGGGATCCCTCCCAGCACCATTTTTGCCGTGGCCATCGCCGCCCCGGTATTGCCTGCTGTGACGAAGCCGACGGCGCGGCCTTCGCGGACCAGCCTCACACCCACGTGGATAGAGGAATCGCGCTTGGAGCGGACCGCCTGGACTGCCTTGTCGTCCATGGCGATGACTTCACTGGCATGAACCACTTCGATGGGAAGTCCAGCGGCGGCGGGATGAGCCGCCAGTTCGGCACGCAACTCAGCTTCGTTTCCAACCAAAAGGACGTGAACGCCGTGGTGCCGTGCCGCCTGAATCGCGCCTTCGATTTCAGGTTTCGGCGCCCGGTCGGAGCCCATCGCGTCCAAGGCTATGACGCTTGGCATGGAGAGTTGAGGCTAGCTGGCTTCTTTGACTTCCAGAACTTCACGACCCTTATAGTAACCGCACTTGGGGCAAGCCCGGTGCGGCATCTTGCGCTCGTGGCAGTTCGGGCACTCGGACAACGAGTGGGTCTTGAGTGCGTCGTGAGCGCGACGAGTGCTGGTGCGCGCTTTGGAGTGTCGGCGTTTCGGGTTTGCCATAAGATTCCTTTGGTTCTTCGATCTGAAATTCCTGGATCAGTGGTCCAGCTTGCCGCGAATATCTTTCAGCGCCGACCAGCGCGGATCTTCGAGCGGCTCGGCGCAAGCGCACTGTTCCGCGTTCAGGTTCTTGCCGCAGTGGGGGCAAAGGCCTTTGCAGTCATCGCGGCAGATCGCTTTCAGGGGAAGAGCCAGCAAGACCTGCTCTTGCAGGACATCCTCCAACATCAGCCCCTCGTCCTGATAATAGCTGACCTCGGCTTCAGCTGCGGTGACGGAAAGCTCTTCCCGCCCCGCGTCGGCGCCTTGGGGACGGTACAACAAATCGAACTTGTGGGTCACATCCTGTACGACCGGCTCGAGGCAGCGCGCGCAAGCCAGCTCAACCCGCGTCGCCAGATTTCCGTTGAGGCGTATGTCCTTTACTATCTTATGCTTGCCGTGTTGCTCCTCGACCAGTTGGGCGCGTCCGGCGGCACGCAACGCTTCCACCTGCCGCAGGTCCTCACCCAGATCGAGCACACCGGGGCGAATTTCCTCTTCGAAATCAATGGGATGCCGCTCCAGGTCGTGAATTTCGATGAACATCAGGCACCCCCCGCGCCGCCAGCTTCGTACCGCGAAGACCGCGGAAGTACGCTCTGAAGAGCAGATTCTCCAGGAAGTAAGTTAAAGAATAAAGGGCACAGAAAAGGGTGTCAAGGAAGGGGGTTATGGGGCGGACACTCCTTCGATTTCGCTCCGGCCTTCTCCGCCGCCATTGACTTTGACCTCAACTATTTAGACTCTTTAAGCTGCCGCACGAGCGTGGGCGCTCGCGCCTACATTGAAGCATCGTCCGCGTATCATGATTGCTGCCAGCCTTCTGGAACTTGAATAAGCCATGAACGAGAATCCCCCGCCACACAAATGGCAGCGCTCCATCGAGAATTATTTCCAAACTTA
>JBGQIG010000218.1:0-5670 GCA_041498365.1 Terriglobia bacterium
CGCAACATCGCGGCCCCAACCGCCAGTTGCAGGACGGGGTGAGCGATCCAGAGCGCGAGTTGTTGGTCAGCGGTCATCAACCTGCTTTTTCTGCCAGCCGGGGGCGCCACGGTTGACGGAGCACTGCGATTAAGTCTTCCTTAACCGTAACCTTAGCAGTTTGCCCCGAATGGTCAATGTACCAAGGTAATGCGGGGTAATGGTTACCGGAATACCATGAAGCAGTTTCACGGAGATGGGTGTGATGGAGAGAGCGAGTTCCGGTTCAGGCAGCACTGGCACGCAACCAGAATCTCAGGAATGGAAATCCGGGGCACGATGAAGCTGTCGCGCCCCTCCATCGAACTTATTGGTTTTGATCGAGATAGAACATGTCGAGAACATGCCCTTTATTGTCGATCAACAGCACACGCCCGCTATATACGACGCGCTCCAGATCACTGGGCAGCTTGGGCAGTTGATCTTCGCAGGCCAGAGGTAGCGACTGAGCCTGGTTCTGAACCTCAGAGGGCAGGCTTCCACCACGGTGAATTTGCCGCTCGGCTCCGGAGGGCAGTTCCGGACGCTGGGTCGTGCCGGCGGGCAGATCCGAGGCGTGTTCGTTCACACAGGTTCGGATAGTCCTGCGGTCGCGCAGGGTGAACAACGGTGTGGTGTTATCTGCTCCCGCTTCAGAATCTGGAGTCGAAGTGGAGTCCGAGGGCGCAGTGGAAGGTGCGGGCGTTGCGGATGTGTTACTTGGGGTCGGGTTGTTGACCGCCGGGGCGGCAGCAACCGAAGCCGAGGACGTAACAAATGTCAGCACGGCCTCTGATTCGACAGTGGCGGGCCGTTTACCCGTAGCCGCGGCCGCGCCCGTGCCGGCGGCTCCCCCGGCCAGGGTGCCGATCGCCGCGCCCTTGCCCCCGCCTGCGATGGCCCCGATCACGGCGCCCAAGGCTGCTCCCCCGCCAATCTTGGTGACATTGCTTTTCGCGTGCGACTCGCCCTTGATGACCAGAGGCTCCACATGGATTGACGCTGCCACGGTTCCCGAGCTCACGGTATTCAGTACCAGGTCGAGTTCGCCGGGTTCACTAAGCCTTCCGGTGGGATGCACGTCGGTGACGCGACCCATAACATCTGCGCCCTTCGGGTAAAGCTGTTTGCCGTTCACTTCGATAGGCTCGTCCAGCGTTCCATGGAACGTATCCCCGATCTGACTCTGTTCGCTGCTGAGCTTGTCGATCATGCGAACCTGAATGGTGGTGCCGGAAGGGATTTCCAGGGTCTTCTGCCCCAGCGCCATTGGAGTCGCGACCGCCAGGAGAAGGAACGTCAGCCACGCGTTCAGGAGCCGGAAATATTTGCGGTTCATGTTCTATCACCTCGTTGAAGTTTCGGCCGGCCAGGCAAAGTGGCGTCTCTCTTGGGATGCAGGCCCATGCCCTGTGGCTGCATAGATAATATCGGCAATCGGCGCATCAGGTCCCGATGAAAATAAGATAGGAGCAGGCCCACAGGTTCGCCGGAATCGTGCCGCGCGGGCGAGTAGTGAGAATGATGTTGTAGTCGTCAGAAATCGCCAGGTCGTCGAGCACCGACGGCGAGGTCCGGGGATCGACCGTAGCCAGGTAAGCCAGGAAGCCGTAGATGTCCACTCCCGCTTCGCAGCCTTGACCGACGAAGGCAACCTCGGTATCTCCTTCCACGAAGTGCCAGCCCAGCGATGCCGCCAGGGTCACCGCATTTTCATAAACTCCTGCGGAGACGGTCCCCGGGCGGGGATTATCAAAAACCAGGCGCAGCTTGCGTTCATCCTCGCGGCTGAACTCACGAACCTTGAGTGAGCCGGACTTCGCCGTCGCTTTCCAGTCCACGTGGCGCGCCGAGTCTTCCGGCATGTACTCCCGGATGCGATATAAATCGTCGCCGCGCCCGCGGGCAAAGGTTTCAAACTCGCCGGTGATCAGCGGGAGCATTTCAAAGACCTCATCGGTCTCCTCCACTGGCGGATATACGAGTATCTCCCGCAGCAGGGGGACGCGTCGCGTTTTGGTCAGAAAGGCGAAGGGGAAGCGGGTGGCCAGACCAAAGCTGTTCTGCTGATAGCGTCCCCGGCGGGGAAAGGACAGTTCCATCTCGGCGGCGAGTTCAGCCCCTGCGGGGATGTAGGGAAAATACGCCGAGTCCGTGAAGATGCCGGGTACGGCGGCGCCATCCACCACGCGCCTCAACTGGCGGTCCGGCAGTCTCATCCACTGCTTTGCGGGAGGTCTCCTCGGGGGGAAGCCAAAGGTCGCAGGCACCCATCGCCACTTCCCCGAGGCTTTGCCCGTTTTGAGCGGGACCACGCTGATCGAGAACGAAGCCAGCCAGCGGCGGCGGTTCCGGATCACGATTCTTCCCATGGCCGGGCGGCCAGCAAAAACCTGCTCGGGCAGGCGGACGTCCAGTTCCAGATCGCGCAGCACGACGGCCGACGCCAGGCCCGATACCAGAATCGCCGCCAACATGGCCGCCACGATCACGTAGAGCAGGTTGTTACCGGTGTTGAGGGCGGCGATACCGATCAGAAGAACAGTGATGACGTAGATGATTCCCACGCGGGTTACGTCGTAGTCAAAGGCATCGCGGACGCGGCCGCCGGCCACCCGGCGCGCCAGGTACGGAACCGTCGTCAGCCCCACGAACGCCGCCAGCAATAGGGCGACTGAAGCCAGGATGAGAGTGGCCCAGAGACTTCCCGATTCCCGCGCCACCGTGGAAAACAACGCGGCCCCGAAAGCCAAAACCAGACCCACGATAGCCAGTAAGAACCGCATCCAGACTTCAGGAATCTCGAACCGGAAGAAACGTACGCGGGATAGGATGCCGGCGGCGCCAGGCGGCCGGGCAGTTATCACTGGATTAGCCATTTGCGGATTTCGCTGTTTCGAGGTTAGCACCGCATCCACCCGGCATCAATCCGTTTTGCGGTGGCCGGAAATGCGCTCCAGCCATGCCGCAGCCTTGGCGGAAGCTTCATCCGCCGTCCGCCCCAGCCGGGGAAAACGCTCCTTCAGTTTGGCCAGCAGGTGATGGGCCCAGACGTATTCCGAGGAGAGAATCATCAGCCCCACGAAAAGGAAGAGGACGCCCTGCAGAATGGGGAGAAACAGTCCCACGATCCCCAGCCCAATGAAACCCCAACCCACGATCAGAACCAGGATTCGCTTGGTGCGGGTTTTCATGACAGGACTTCGCCTAAGATGAAGGTATCAGGTTTCGAGGATTTGACTCGGACCTTACGGACAGGGCCGCCGAGTGGCACGCTCTCGGGTAATCGTCCAAGACGGCGTAGGAATGAGTTGATAAACTTGGTCCCGCGGGGACTGGGAAACCTCAAGCATGAAGCGCGCAGCCCTCGGTATTCGCATGCATTCCGGTTGGGGAGTGCTCGTCGCCGTTTCGGGAGACGCCAACTCGGTGGAGGTATTGGAGCGCCGGCGCATCGTCACCACAGATCCGAACATCCCCGGAGCCAAACAGCCCTATCACTATGCCGCCAGCCTTGGACTCTCAGAGCTGGGGCTCCCAGAGTCGGGATTCTCAGAGCCAGAGAGATACCTTGTGAACTGTGCTGCTGTCTCTGGGCGCTTGGCTGTAGCGGCGATCGGAGAGGTAGTCCGTGAATTGGACGAGCGCCACTATCGGATCGTAGGTTCTGCCGTCCTCATGGCCTCAGGTCGCCCTCTGCCGTCGCTTGAGAAAATTCTCGCGTCGCACCCGCTGATTCACACCGCGGAAGGCGAATTCTTTCGCTATACGGTTATGAAAGCCTGTGAAGGTTTGAAAATTTCTGTCACGGCCATTCGAGAGCGGGACCTCGAGGAGCGGGCTAAGACGGCATTCGGGAACGCGGTCAGCCGAGTACAGCGCGGGATCGCAAGCCTGGGAGGTTCGATCGGCCCGCCTTGGACCAAGGATCATAAAACTGCGGCGTTGGCAGCTGCCATGATTCTGGCGCGATAGGAAACAGTTGTTTCTCCTCGTACCGTTCAGAAGAGTGTCCGGATCCAAAGATTTCGGGTGCGAAGTGTTCAGTGTCATCCTCCGAATCACAATTCCATTGGGGGTGCCCCGCGTCTCGCGGTTTTCGAGACGTGGGCGCGGGCAGCGCCGGTGCCTTCGACCTGGGCAGACACTCAAGCCGCACGCTCAATCACTTTCAGTCCGCTTGAGACCTTTGAGCATGCCACGAGGCCCACAGCCGGTCTCAAAGATGTGCCGAATAAACCTACAGGGTCGAGACGAGGGAAGGGCCCACGTCTCGAACACCGCGAGACGTGGGGCACCCCCACCGGGCATCCGGCGGTGACCTATGAGCAATGGTTGATAGGGCGAGGGCGCCCGCGCCTCCGTCCGCAACCGATTAGCGACCTCGAACAATCCTGCGCCGTCCGCCCCAAAAATGCGTTAGAATGCGGAGCAGTTTTCGGGCCTGAGGTTCAGTGAGGCGGTCTCTCATGCCACAGTCGCTCAATATCGGCGCATTTGTTTTTGGCGCTGTTCTCGTCCTGCTGTCTCTGGTAGTCGGGAAGTTTAAGCTTTTCGGCGCGGAAGTGGATGGCACAGTGGGCAAGGTTGGACGAGTGATTGCCTTTCTGTTTGGTGTATTTCTGATTTCCACAGGCCTGAACTTCAACAACGATCACAAAAGTAATCCGGAGCCGGAGCCCAGCTCACTGAATACGCCACCGATAAACACACAACCCAGACCACCGCAGGTGACGCCGTCGGTGATCCGCAAGCCCAAGCTCACGCAAGAGTTTGAGGATTACATGTCGGGCACGTGGCAGTTCCGCACCACCGTTCCCTCCACGAGAATTGTCAGCACGTACGACATGGAATTCTTGAGAAATGGCAACTTTTCCGGAACGCGCTCCGTCAACAATTTTCTCCAGGACACTTTTTCCGGCACCTGGATCGTACTTCCCAGTTCGTCCGATAGTTTCACGCTTACGCTTAACGATCTTGGAGGTGACCCGAAGTCGCTAATCTTGCGAGTGATCGATCGAGACTCAGTCGAAGACGCAAACAATGGTACGCGGTGGTCACGAAAGTAAGGGCTCCGCTTGGGCGGGGATTTTCCGTGAGTGGGCGCATCTTGCACCGTGGGAAAGATCCCTCGAATCCCCGTACACGTCTCACTTGATGGTCAGGCGGCTACATGTGAAGGATAGAATCTTTTAGACTTTCGCGGATTTCCGGGCGAGAAATTCCATCACCGCCGCGTTGAACCTCTCGGGAACTTCTTCGTAGGGCAAGTGTCCAACGCCGTCAAATATTTCGACCCGGCACTCCTTGAACTGAGGGCGCAACTGTTCTGCAGACGCGGGATTTACTGCGACATCTTTGCTCCCCCAAAGGAGCAGAGTTGGGATGTGCGCGATGCGTGGCAGCGCGGATTCCAGATCCTTAAGGTCGTGGTTCCATGACCTCACTACGTCCAAGCCATAGTTGAGGGTGCGCGGGACCCTGAACGCCGAGGAATAGCCTTCCAACGTACCCGGACGAATATTTCGCGGATCGCCGTAAAGACGTCGCAGGAACCGTTCATGTGCCACTTCCAGGCGGGGCGCGAAACCTAGTAGGAGCCAGGAAATCGGCGGGGTACTCAGAAAAGGGGCCAGCCGCCTGCCGTGGGCC
>JBGQIG010000219.1:0-5648 GCA_041498365.1 Terriglobia bacterium
AGATCTTCCCGGGTAAAGTCCACGTCAATGCGGTAAACCTTGGCCGAATCCAGCAGCCGCTGCATGTGTTCCTGGGCCCGGAAAATGGCCGGACCGCTGGGCAGGGCGTAGCAACGCACTCCCTCAAACACGGATGAGCCATAGTTCACCACGTGCGACATCACGTGCAGCTGGGCGCTATCCCAGGGAATAAGTTTGCCGTTATGCCAGATTTTCTCGGTCTTCTGAATCGCCATGAACACTCCTACGGACCAGGAGAATTATAACCGAGGCGGAGAGCCGATCGTATGGCGCTTAAGTGGGTTGTGACGGTTACACAGGTAATCGTCAGCCTAGGGTGGGAAGTTCAAGCGGCGCAGCAAGGCCTGGAAGCGCGGTTCGGATCGCAGGGGGTCCAAGAGTGGCCACACCTTCAAATAAAACAGCCAGGGGTCTTGTTCTTTGTAAGCTTGCTCCAGATAGGTGAGTGCGCGCTCTTTGTCGTTCAAACCCAAATACGCATTCGCAAAGACGCTCGGGAAGACATAATGATGTCGAGACCTTTCCTTCAACTCCCGAATTATCTTCCGGGTCTCGTTTCCTCTTCCGGCAAGGCCATACACCTGTGCCAGTGTCCCGAGGGTGTCGGTTTGCCGTCCGGTTCGGGCCATACTCCTTTCGAAATTAGCGATCGCCTCCGGGTACATTTTTTTCTGTGCATAGGGCAGCGCAAGGCTAAAGGCCCATTCATCACCCAAATTCTCGGCCAGTTTGAGGGAAAGGTCATATTCGCGTGAAAAAAAGGCGATTGCCGCCAGCCAATTTCGATACCAGCTGCTAAGTGGGTCCAACTCAATTGCTTGGTTTGTCTGTGCGATGGCCTCATCCTTTCGGCCCAAACCCGCCAGCAGAGCCCCGTACGAAAAGTGACAATCTGCGCAATTGGGATTCAGTTGCAGAGCGAGCCGGTACTGGTTCTCCGCGCCCGACCAGTCCCACTCAGAATTCAACAGAATCAGCCCAAGGGCCAGGTGCGCCCGCGCCAGCGATGGATCAAGCTGCAGCGCCCTTGTTACCGCCGCCTTCGCCTGCGGCATGGTCTCCTTCGCGGAAGGGCCGCCTTGCTCCGGGTTTCCCAGCCAAAAATAGACCATTGCCAACTCTGCATAGGCCGGTGCAAAAGCCGGATCCTGCTCGATGGCCTTCTTGAAGTGCGCTATCGCTTTCCCGGAAGAAAGTTCGTTAAATCTGTTGGGAGGAGAGAAATACAGGCCGTGCAGGTAATTGTCTTGCGCTTCCGGGTTTACGGAGCTCCTGACAGCCAGCCGAGTCCGCTCCTCCGGCGTCAGCTTGACCTGGATTTCATCGGTGATGGCGCGTGCAATCTCGCCTTGCAGACTCAAAGCGTCGCGAATGTTGCGATCGTATTCCTGGGCCCATAGCTGACGCTCGGGGAAGGCTTGAGACAGGTGTATCGTCACCCGGACCCGATCCCCGGAGCGTACGATCGTACCCTCAAGTACCGCGTCCACCTTCAGTTCACTGGCGATCTCGTGCAGCGATTTCTTGCTGGACTTGTACTGCATCACGGACTGGCGCGAGATCACTCGGGGAGTGCTGATCTTTCCCAGCTCCGTGATCAGACTTTCCGTCATGCCATCGGCGAAGTATTCCTGTTCAGGATCGCCCGACAGATTGGTCAAGGGCAGCACCGCCAACGCCTGAATCTGCGGTTTCGGCGATCGCATGAACAGCCGGTCACGCCAACCGCGGACGTTCAGTCCCACCAGCACTGCCACGACCGCGAGAACGGCCAGTGCCCTGAGAACGGGAAGCCGGATCAAGGCTTTTGTGCTCTGGGTTGTCTTCGTTTCCGCTCCGCGAGCCTGCTCCGCGCCATTCACCGCCCCGACGAAGCGATACCCCCTCCGCGGCAACGTCTCTATGAACCGAGGGGTTTCGGCGTCGTCGTCGAGCGCCGCACGCAACCGCTTTATGGCGTTGTTCAGTCCCTGCTCGAAGTCCACGAAGGTGTCAGCCGGCCACAGCCTCTTCTGCAACTCTTCTCGGCTGACGATCTCGCCCGGGCGTTCCAGCAGCATGACGAGAATTTCCACCGGCTGGCCCTGCAGCCTGATCTTCATGCCCTTTTTGCGGAGTTCCCCAGCTCGAGGGTCGAGCTCGAACACGCCAAAACGGAGGGTGGGCGGAACTGGACTGGAAGTCTTCACAGCTACTCGCGAGCGCCTAGAGTGTACCACTCCATCGCCCACTCGCAGGCGGCTGGATTTCCCTGTTACATGGTCTCGTGAACCGTCCCCGCTCAACACGTTGACGTGTTAGTCGCGTCTCCGCAACAACACAGGTTGGTTCGATTGAAGGTCTGTGAGGCTCGCCGCAGACTCCGCGCCAGCGTGCGACGAAGCGCTGGCGAGATGTGCCGTCCGGCGCTTGCCCACGGCGGGAACTTGCCGCCTCGCACGAGAAATCGTGGCGAGGAGGTTCCCAGTGAAGCACCCGCAATGCTTAGCGGTTCGCATCTGTGTGCCTTGTCTGATCGTCAGCTGTTTCTTTCCGAGCGCTTTGTGGGCGGGAGACCCCGTCATCATAGGCGCGACCCAGCAGCAAGGACGGTTTCTGACCTGCGTCGTTCGGATATCAGCCGAGGAGCTTCGCGACACCCCGAATTCCGATGAGCGGCTGACGGTTGTCGTTCTGGAACACAAGAAATTTGTGGAAATGCGCGAGGGCTTTCATGCGCACAAGACCAAGCTCGCATTCTCCAGCATACTGGCCAGGCGCATTTACCTCTCTTCCCATATCCTCGGGGATTTTGAAACGCTATTTCGATGTATTACGCACGAACTGGGCCATTTCGCAACCCAGAGTGTTTATGAAGATCACGCCGAACGCGCCGCCGATCGTCTGCGGAGGGTGGTTCGACAGCAGTGCTCGTCGGATGGGATTTGAGGCGGGAAGACTTGCCTGGTAACTTGCGGCCGCTGGAAGTACGTCAGGGGCTGAAACCCGCCGACGTACCTCAGGGCTGAAGCCCAACTTGTCTTGAGAGCCCCTACTGCAGGGCCAAGGCCCTGCTCCACCCAAGACTCGAAGCCGAGCGGGTCCCAAGGGCCTTCGGATCGGTGTTCTCCGCAGCCGGCTAGGGCGCTGGTACCGTCGCCGCTTGCTGGGTCTCAGTCTTCAGCGCGGCTCGTGCGCCAGCCGACTTTTCATCCCCGCGGAAATACTGTCCCTTAGCCGCGCTCATCTCCGGCATCGCTACGTAGGGTTTGCTGTAGTCGTTGGCGGCATTCCAGAACAGGAAGCCGATCCCGCCTTTGTTCTTCGCGGTCAGTACCTGCACTTCGATATATTTCGGCGAGTAGGTCCTGGTTTTCCAGCGGAAGGCCTGCAGCCAGGGACGGATGACCACGCCACTGCCCTGGGTGATCTTCTCAAAGCGGACCATGGACTCGCCAATAAAATGTTCCGGCGCGTCGCCAGGACGGGCAATTCCGTCCATGCCGAAGAAGTGTGACGGGTAGATCATGGGGGAAAGCACGTCGCAATACTTAGCCATACGCACGATGTCCTGACCGGTGTGCGCCAAGTCCACCGGGCGCTGCCAGGCCATGATGCCGAATACGTCGAGTGACAACAGCACTCCTGTGGGATGAAGCTCGGCATAAGCGTGTTTCAGGAAGTCGGCGATGACGTCCGAGCGATGCCACTCGGGATGCGCCGTCTGGAACACGAAGCTGGCATCCTTCTGATCGCCTTCGGCTGGGAAGCGCACGTAGTCGAACTGAATCTCATCTGCGCCGGCTTCGGCGGCCTTCTTGGCCAGCGCGATGTCATATTCCTGCACCTTGGGGTGCGAAGGATCGGTCCATACCAGCTTTCCGTTTTCGCGCCACGCCTGGCCTGTCTTGTGTGACTTTACCGCCAGTTCGGGATGGGTCTCTACCAGCCGCTGGTCGCGGAAGATGGCAATCCGGGCGATGGCATGCATGTTCTGGGAATGCAGGAAGTGGACGAACTTGGGCAAATCGTGGAAAGCGGAGCGATGGCTGCCCAGCAGTGGATGATCGAAGGGAATGGCGACACTGCCGTCGCTGTCCTTGATGTCAAATACCACGGCATTGCCACCTACCTCGCGCCAGCGGCGTATGATGCGTATCCCGCGGTCACTTGCGGCCATGATTCCGGTGAGGTAGACCGCCCGCACTTCAAAATCACGCTCCACCGGGACCGATTTTTCCACAATGGGCGCAGGCAAGAGCCCTGGAATGATCAGTGGCTGACCCGCTTTCAGAAACGTGTTGTGGAAATCTCCGTTGGCCTTGCGAATCGCTTCGCTCAACTCGGTGGAAGTCAGATACGAGGTCTGAGAAAGATAGCGGCGGGCCACCAGTGGAACACTGTCGCCCCGCTTGGCGACATACAAAGCACTCCCGGGCGGCGCCACCGTGACCAGAGACGGTTCTGGAGCCTTGGGGACGACTGGAGTCGACGACTTTGACGTACGCAGCAGTTTTGGACGCGTACTCTGCGCGGAAGCCGTTGGAACAGGCGCAATCTCCAGGAGGACTAAACCGAAAGAAAGAAAGAGGAAAGTGGCAAGTGATGTGGGGCCCGGTTGGCGCAAGTTTTTCTCCGTGGAAACCGCTGTTTTCACGGATGCTACCCGCGGTCAGATTGGCCTGCCAGATAACGTCGGGTCAGTGCCGGGCGGGTTCCGGCTGGTTTTACCCCAGCCAGGGAACTCTCCAGGGAGTGGCAAACTATTTCCCTTTACCCTAATCCCCATGCGGAGTAACCCTGTTCCATTTGGCCCGGTGCCAGCATCTAAACCCTACACACAGTTAGGAATGAGCGGTTCGCCGGGGATGGCTAGTGGTTTGCAGTAATCGCACTGCCGAAGCTGGGAGAGGTGACAAAATTTGTCCCTCTCTCATGGCAAGACGGCGGGACCCGCTCTCCCGGAAGAACACGGGCCCAGGAAAGGACAGGACAGGGCCAGACCCTATATGAAAACCGTCGTCAACACCATGCTTGACCCTACGCGCCGCTCCAATGATGCCAGAGAGTTCGAAAGCGCCCTTCGCCGCAGAATCGTCGGTCAGGATCAGGCCGTCGAGAAAGTGGTCGAAATCTACCAGATGTTTCTGGCGGGACTGAATCCTCCTGGCCGTCCTGTTGGCAATCTTTTGTTTCTCGGCCCCACCGGCTCGGGGAAAACCAGGGTCGTCGAAGCCATGGCCGAGGCCCTGTTCGGCGACGCACGTGCCTGCATCAAGATTGATTGCGCGGAATTTCAGCACTCGCACGAAATCGCCAAACTGATTGGCTCGCCTCCGGGCTATCTGGGCCATCGTGAGACACATCCGTTGCTCACGCAGGAAGCACTCAACCAGTGGCACACGGAGACTCTGAAACTTTCGATTCTCCTGTTCGACGAGATCGAAAAGGCCTCCGATTCGCTTTGGCAGTTGCTGCTCGGAATCCTGGATAAGGCCACTTTGACGCTGGGCGATAACCGCCGCGTGGACCTTTCGCAGTGCATCATCATCATGACCTCGAATCTCGGGGCCGGAGAGATGAGCAACATGGTGGATGGCGGCCTGGGTTTCGCGCACAAGGCCACCCAGGTGGATGCCTCTTTCGAC
>JBGQIG010000220.1:0-5634 GCA_041498365.1 Terriglobia bacterium
ACTCTCGATGGCCGGCAAGACTCCGGCTATTGTGGACATCGATGCCCTGGCCTTGCAGAACTGTTACGAATACAACTACGAGCCTGCGCCGGGACAAGTGGTGGCTCTGTTGAACCTGGGCGCAAGCGTGATGAACATCAACATCGTGAAAGGCACCACGCCGCTGTTCCCGCGCGACGTCAGCGTGGGCGGGCACCAGTACACGGATTCGCTGCAGAAAGAGCTGGACCTGAGCTTCGATGACGCCGAGTCCCTGAAGCTGGGCCACAAGGTGGGCACGGTCAGCGAAGATGCCAAGACCCCCATCCTGCAGCAGGTGACCGAGATTATCGTGCTCGAGATCCAGAAGACGTTCGACTTCTTCCGCGCCAGTTCGGCGGGAGAGCATATCGAGAAGATTTATCTGGCAGGCGGCTCTTCCAAAGTTCCCGGGTTGGTCGACGCGTTGCGCCAGGAGTTTTCGTTACCGGTGGAGATTTTCAATCCGTTCCAGAAGATCGGCTTACCGACGGAAGGACCGGAAGTGCAGCTGATCGAGCAGAATGCCGGCCAGATGGCAGTTGCGGTGGGTTTGGCCTTAAGGAGTTTTGAAGACTTATGATCCGAATCAACCTGCTGGGAACACAAAAGGGAAAGAACAAGCGCTCCGCTGCCTCGGCGGCCGCCGTCATGGAAGTGGGTGACGTCGGTTCACCCAAGATGAAGGTTCTGGTCGTACTGGCTCTTGCGGCCCTGGTCAATCTGGGCTACTGGTACCAGTTGGACAAGCAGCGCCAGGTCATCGCCGCCAACATGAAAGTAGCGGAGCAGAAGAACCGCGAACTGGCGGACGTGAAGGCTCGCTACCTGGAGCGGCAGCGCGAGGCCGAGAACTACAAGCGCAGGGTGGACGTGATCGACCAACTGCGTGCGGCTCAGGCCGGCCCGGTCAATCTGCTGAATACGATTGGCGCGACGGTGAACAATACCGAAGCGGTGTGGCTTAACAGCATGAAGGATATGGGCGGCAGCGTCGACATCGATGGCATGGCCCTGAGTACCGACGCGGTGGCCAGTCTGATTGCCAATCTGCAGAAGACCGGATACTTCAAGAACATCGAAATCAAAGAGACCTACCAGGATGACACCTACAAGGAAATGCAGGCATTCAACTTCACGCTGACCTGCGAAAAGGCGAAGTCCTAGGAGGCGGGAAAATATGGCGAACCTTAACGAAATGTCGGGCATTAAGCAATGGGGAGTGCTGGTGGGCGTTGCCGTGGTTCTTTCCGTTGCCCTGTACTTCACCCTGTTCAAGAGCCAGCGGGAAGCCAATGCGGCGGCGCAAGCCAGCCTGGAGATCAAGCTCCGCGAAAATGCGGAACTGGAAGCCTACCGGCCCAAGCTGGCCGAGATCGAGCGCCAGCTCGCCAGCCTCAAGCAGCAACTGGAGATTGAGCGCAAGATCGTGCCGGACGAGAAAGAAGTACCTGGCTTCATGAAGATGATGAACGCCGAGGCCATGAAGGCGGGGATCGAACTGCGGCGCTATACCGCCAAACCGACCGCAGCCAAAGACTTCTACACCGAGGTGCCTTTCGAGATGGAACTCGACGGCCCGTACTACTCGATGCTGAACTTCTTCGACCGCGTGGGCAAGCTGGAGCGCATCGTCAACGTCTCGGGTCTGCTGGTGGCAACCACCAAGAAGCCCACGGACGCCAAGGCGAAACACACCTATCAGTACGCGCCGAGCGAGAGTGTCGTGGCCACCTGCACGGCGACCACATTCTTCAGTCATGACTTGGAACCATCAGCGGTAGCGGCTGGAAAACCCGGTCAGCCCGCGCCGGTCCAAAAGCAGGGGAGCCTATGAAGCTGACGACTGGAATTCTTTTCTTGGGGATGCTGGCGGGAACTGCCTGGGGGCAGAATCCCGACGTCATCGACAACACGAGGAACACGCTGAAGGCGGTCCAGCAGAAGCACGCGAACGACGCGAACGCAGCCTTGGCGTCCTCACAGAGCGCGGCCAATCCAGCGGCGCCAGCCAGCAGCCGGCCGGCGCCCGCGGCGGCTAAGTCGGCGAACCACAAGTCGGCTTCCAATCATGCGTCAGCCACGCCCAGCCAGGCCCAGACCGCTACCAAGAAAGCGGGCGGCTCTTCGGCCTCCAAAATCTTTGCCCCGCCGGGTAAGGCCAAAGTGAAGACCACAGCTGCGCCCAAGAAATCGCAGCCCACGCAGCACATCGCGGTCGAAAACCAGAAGAAACCTGTGGAAGCGAAGGCCGATACGCCCAAGCAGGTCAACTTGACCAGCCGCCGGGACCCCTTTATCAGTCCGGTGGTTAATCGCAGCATGCTGGGTTCGGGCTGCAGCACCGGCAAGCGTTGCCTGGCCATTGATCAGATCAACCTCAAGGGCGTGGTGAAGGCAGACTCAGGGATGATCGCCGTCGTAGTGAACAGCCTGAATAAGGCTTATTTCCTGCGGGAGAACGATCCGGTTTTCAACGGTTATGTAGTGAAGATTACCGGCGATTCGATCATTTTCAAGGAAACGGTTCAGGACAGGGTAGGTAAGCCGTTGACCCGGGAAGTGACCAAGAAGATCACGACGTCCGCAGTCTAGGCGTCGAAGGAATTGGCCGGAGGTCCGGCGGAAATGAATCTTGCGAGAAAGATCACGGGGCGAGCCAAGCGCAAAGCCCGTGGGGAGAGCGAAATGCGAAAGCAATTTCTGACTGTTTTGCTGCCGTTGCTGGTAGTGGTTCTCATTACCGCAGCGGCTCAGACCCAGAGCACGGGCACGGAAGCTCCGAAGCACGCCGCGCTGCAGAACGTAAATGTCGTCCGCATGGACGATGGCGTCAGCGTGGAGATCACGGCCCACGGATTGGTGAAGCCGCGGTTGAGCACGCTGGATCATCCCGCGCGCGTTGTGGTTGACCTGCCGAACACGGTAGTGGCTACCTCGCGTGGCTCGATCAGCGTGGACCGCGACGGAGTCAAAAACGTGCGTCTTGGCATGGACGGCCAGGCCACGCCGACGACTCGCATCGTGGTCGATCTGATGCAGGCATGCCGGTACGAACTGGTGCCGGGGAGCAATAACAAGCTCGTTCTGAAGCTGCATACAAAGTCGGCCATCGCCAAAGCGGCGCCCCAGCCTGTAGTCGCGCCCGCTCCTCTGTCCACGGTGACAGCCAAGAGTGAAGTCGCAGCCGCCCAGTTGGCCGCGGCGATTGCTCCGGTCAGGGAAGCGAAGCTGGTCCAGACCGCCTCCTCTGCCACCGATTTTGCCTTCGTCGAACCTTCTTACCGGCCCAAGGATTCAGCCACGGCGGACGACACCAAGCCGGCGGCGCTTGAGCCTTCCGCGCGAGCTATCGCGGCCGCCGGAAAATTTGCCGAAAGACCTGAGGGCAACCTGTTGCCCCCGGCGAGCGCCGCCATGCAGTCGACCACCGGGGTGCAACCGGCGGTAAACATGGCTGCCGAGCAGAAAGTGCAAGCCCAGCAACAGCCCGCAGTCACCGGCCCGAAATATACGGGCGAGCCCATCTCGGTGAACCTGAAGGATGTGGATTTGAAGGATTTCTTCCGCCTGGTCCACGAGATCAGCGGACTGAACGTGGTGCTCGATCCCAACGTCAAAGGCACGCTGACCATCGTGCTCGACGACGTGCCGTGGGACCAGGCGCTCGACATCGTTCTGAAGAACAACGACCTGGCGCGGCAACTCGAGGGCAACGTTCTGCGTATCGCCACCGTGGAAACCCTGCGCAAGGAAGCTGAGTCACGGCGCGCCCAGGTGGAAGCCGAGGCCCTGGCGGTGGACAAGGTCACGGTTACGCGCTTTCTGAGCTACGCGCACTCGAAGGATGTCGTCCCCACGGTGAAAAATTTCCTCACCCAGCGGGGAGATGTCATTTCCGACGATCGCACCAATGCTCTGATCATCCAGGATATTCCCTCGGTGATGCCGGCCATTGATCGCTTACTTACCCAACTCGACCGCAAGACTCAGGAAGTGGAAATTGAAGCCCGGGTGGTAGCGGCAACCCGCAGCTTCGCCCGCGACATCGGCACCCAGCTTGGTTTCGGTTGGGGCAACGGACACACCGCATTAGGCGGCGCTACCTCGGCCGGGACTTCGCCGACCACGGTAGGCGGTTTGACGCCAGGTTATATCACGGTCGGGGGCGCCACGACTGGCAGCCAGATTCCGCTGTTCTCGAACCTTCCGGTCACCAGCCCGAGCAGCGGCCTTACCTTCGTCAATGCCAGCAACAATGTGCGCATCGATGCCATCCTCACCATGGCGGAGTCGCGCGGATTGCTGAAGATTCTGTCCCGTCCGCGAGTCGTTACCCAGAACAACATCCAGGCTCTGGTTCGCCAGGGCGTACGCGTACCCATCGTGACCCAGGCGCAGTTGGGCGGACCGCCCACGGTGACCTACGTGGATGCGTTCCTGCGCTTGACCGTAGTTCCACAGATCACGTCGGAAGGCACCATCTTCCTGAACGTGGACGTGGAAAACACAACCCCTGACTTCGGACGTACGGTCCAGGGCAACCCGACTCTGATCACCCAGCAGGCAACCACCCAGGTCCTCGTGACCGATGGTGGCACCGTGGTCATCGGCGGCGTCATTCAGACCCAGAACTCGGTCAACATCGCGCAGGTGCCGTTGCTGGGGAACATTCCGGCTCTGGGCAATCTGTTCAAGCGGCGGAGCGTCAGCACCTCCAACCAGGAGCTGATCTTCTTCATTACCCCGCGCATCATTCAGACATAAACCCGCAGACATAGCACAAGGTAGAAGTAAGACAGCCGCCGGCATCCTGAAAACTTCAGGGCCGGCGGTTTTGATTTTTGGCGTGCGGGTGAGACTACCGCCGGGCCAGGCCGACCAAGATTGGCGTCATCCTGAACCCGGCTTTAGCCGGGTGAAGGATCTGGCGCGCAGCGGTACGACGTCGTGCGACCGCGGTGTGACATTCGTCACAGACTTTCCTTTCCGGGTGATTCATATTGTGCAAGAAAGGCACGCCCCTCTTGAGAAAGTCAAAACACTTCCACGTTTACATTATGACGAATGGCCCGCGCTCGCACGTCGTGTACACAGGAGTCACTGGCAACCTGTCACGCCGGGTATTCGAGCACAAGCACAAACTCAGCCCCGGTTTCACCAGTCGCTACAATTTGACCCGGCTCGTGTACTACGAGATGTTCGTCCATCCAGGCGAGGCGATTGCCCGCGAGAAGGAAATCAAAGGTTGGCGGCGGAGCAAGAAGATTGGGCTCATTGAAACCATGAATCCGCACTGGCATGATTTGGCTGCGGAATGGCAGGATGCGTACAAGCCGGTAAACCGGGTTCCTGCCGACCCGCGCGAGATCCTTCACGGCCTGAAGGCCGCTCAGGATGACACTGTCCAAAAGTGAGGGTCCCGATCAGATGAGAGCACTCAACCCCTCGAGACCGGCGTCATCCTGAACTCGGCTTTGGCCGCTGAAAAGTATCATCGCAGCGTCTCAATCTAACTATCGCCACCCGACAGCGCTGCTGGGAGAAATCGCTCCTCAATCCATCGCCATGACCTCCACCCGACCCAGTTGCTAAACTCCTGGGATGGACCATAGA
>JBGQIG010000221.1:0-5593 GCA_041498365.1 Terriglobia bacterium
CCAGGATAGAGTAATAATCCATGCAGAATTTTTAGAGAGATCTCTAATTCGGAGTTTCGCTCCCCGAAGTTGCGGTGTCAAGGAGAAACCCACAAGTGCTAAGCCTTATGAGCTTAACGGGTCGCCGACTCGGATCGTACCGGGAGTCAGGATCTGTGCTCGCAGGCCGCCGCGATGGCGTAGCCCTTTGATGACTTGGCGTCCGGTCAAGCGCTGCAGGTGATCGCAGGGCTCACACAGACGGATGCCGCGAACTTTCACGTCACCGATCTGGAAGTCGCGTCCCACGAGGTGATTCAGTGCGACTCCGCGCGTAACAAGGTTGCGGCGTGCCTCGCCGGGCGCAAGTTCTACATCGTAGTCACGCTTCAGGGCTTCAATAGCCTCCGCTTCGATGAGAGTAAGCTCGCGATCCGGCAAGGGCTTGGAAAAAGTTCCCTGGCGCAGGGCATAACGATCTCCTTCTAGCCCGGCTCCCGGAATGGCAAGGGCCTCGTTCACCGGATGAGTCGGTCCGGCAACGGCGGAAGCGATGTAGATGAATTCGACAATTCCCGTGTTCATGGAATTCCTCAAATGACAGGTCTCCTCCGTTCGGAAACGAACGCTTGCACAACAAGCCTTGCTTTGCGTCCTTTGCGCCGCCTTCGCGACCTTTGCGGTTAAAAGCTTTTCGCCAAGATGACCGCTAAGAACGCAAAGCTTAGGCTCAGCCCTCCAATCGCCTACGCGCTCTTTCCTGTCAGCGCGATGCACTCCTCGAGCACGTCGACTGCGACGTCAGCCTCATCTTTGGTGACGACGAGCGGCGGTGCGATGCGGATCGTGCTGGGACCGCAACCCAGGAACAGAACTCCGCGTTCGAACGCCAGCTCGATGATGCTGTCGCGCTGCTCTGGCGCATACTCCTTGGTCTTCTGGTCTTTGACGATTTCGACCCCGACCATCAGACCACGGCCACGGACATCACCCACCAGCTTGTGCTTGCGCGGCCAATCCGCCATGCGTTTCAGCATGTGGTTGCCCACCTCGGTGGAGTTCCGCAGCAAACCCTCCTTCTCGATCACATCGAGTGTGGCCAAGGCGGCCGCAATACATACGGGATTGCCGCCGAAGGTGGAAGCGTGCGAGCCCGGCACCCAGTCCATAATGTCGGCGCGGCTCATTGTGATGCCCAGCGGCATGCCGGAAGCAATGCCTTTCGCCATGCAGACGATATCGGGCTGCACGCCGGTGTGCTCGATGGCCCACCACTTTCCCGTGCGGCCGGCGCCGCTCTGGACTTCATCGGCCACCAGCAGAATGCCGTACTTATCGCAGATGCGGCGCAGCTCCTGCATGAAGACCGTGGGCGCGATCACGTAGCCACCCTCACCCTGTACCGGCTCCACAAAAATAGCCGCCACTTCTTCCGGAGCCAGGATCGTTTTGAACAATTTGTCTTCGATAAAGCGTGCACAGCCCAGCGCGAAAGCTTCGGCATCCTGCGCCCCGCCTTCGCAGCCGCGGTACACATCGGGATAGCGCACGTGAGTCACGCCCGGTACCAGCGGGGCGAAGCGGCGCTTCTGCTGCGGCTTGGATGCGGTCAGCGAGAGTGCGCCCATGGTGCGCCCGTGGAATGCGCCGAAAAAGGCAATCACGTTCTGCCGCTTGGTGTGATAACGGGCCAGCTTAAGCGCGGCTTCAACCGCCTCCGCGCCCGAATTCCCGTAGTAAATCTTGTGTGGTCCGGGCATGGGCGCGATTTTCGACAGCCGTTCGGCAAGCGTGACCATGCTCTCGTAGTAAAAATCCGTGCCCGACATGTGGATCAGCTCGCCCGCCTGCCTCTGAATTGCGGCAACCACATCGGGATGACAATGGCCGGTCGAGGTGACGGCGATACCGGCGGAAAAATCGAAGAATTCGTTGCCGTCCACGTCGGTAACCACAATGCCCCGGCCCTGCTTTGCCACCAGCGGGTAGGAGCGAGTGTACGACGGCGAAATGTATTTCTCGTCGCCCGAAAGAATGCGCTTGGCATTGGGGCCAGGCAGGGCAGTCTTGATTTTGGGACCTGCAAGAGTCTTGGTAGTCATGGAATCCTCCGGAAAGCAGTCGTCAGTCTTCGGTCGTCAGCTCCGGGCGGTCGCGCCGAAAAAGGCGGATTCGCCCCTAAAGCCACATCATTTGGGAGGATGGGAGAACTAGTCGCTACCGAACAAGCTGGGACGCGCCTGTGAAGGCAACACCGCCAGGTAACGGCGCGGGCACACGAGGAAGTCGAGCCAGCACACAGGCAGGTGCGAATTGGGGCTCTGATGGCGCATCGGGCAACATTCCCTATTCATTATAGCCTGTGCGGACCGCTGGCGTAACCCCCTATTTGGCCACTCCGTTAGTCACTCGGGTGCGCAAGGCCCTGTCATCCCGACCGGAGCGAAGCGCAAGCGAGCGCAGTGGAGGGACCTGCTTTGGGCAGCGCCAGAACGTTGGAAGTTTATTGATGTCGCGGACTTTACTCATGACGCCAGCGTCCAGAACATCAATAGCCGCGACCTGACAGCACCGCGGATGCAGGACAAGCAGGTCCCGCCACTGCGCTCGCTGCGCTTCGCTCCGGTCGGGATGACAAAATTGGTTGGAGCTTCTGACTCGCGACTTGCTGGAGACGCTGATTGGTCAACAAGTTGCGGAAAACCCGAATCCAATCGCGCTGCCATGCGTCTGATATGTTCTAGTTTCCGGTTATTCCGCCACCAGTCCATGACCCCAACCCAGCGTCAACACCGCTTCGCCGTGATCCTTGCCTTCGCTCTGGTCTATTTCTTTTGGGGATCGACCTATCTCGGCATTGACATCGCGGTCGAGCACATTCCTCCGGCCCTGATGTGCGGCATACGCTTCCTGGTCGCGGGTGTCTTCATGCTCGCGTTTTGCGGACTGCGCGGACGCAAGATTCTCTACCCGCCAACGCAACTGGGGCGGATGGCGGTCGTAGGCGTGCTGCTGCTCGTGGGAGGCAACCTCACTCTGTCATACGCGGAGAAGCATGTGGCTTCGGGCCTGGCCGCGCTGATCGTTGCTGTCACGCCGCTCTGGTTCCTGGTGCTGGACTCGCTGCTGCTGGGTGACCATCACATTGCAGTCCGAGGAAAAATCGGCCTTGGGCTGGGAGTTGCAGGGCTGCTGGTGCTGCTGTGGCCTGATCTCTCCGCGGCCAGCGCCTTGGGGCGAGTTCAGTTCTGGGCTTCGATCAGTCTGCTCGGGGGATCGTTCAGCTGGGCGCTGGGTTCGGTGCTGGCGAAGAAGTGGAAGTCGCCTGACGTTGATCCCTTCTCCGCGACCGCCTGGCAGATGGTAGCGGCGGGCCTGGCGAACTTTCTGGTCGCCTTCGCTCTGGGCGATCCGTCGCGCGCGATCTGGACAACCCGCGGAGTCGGTGCCGTGCTTTACCTCGTGGTCTTCGGATCGTGGGTCGGGTACACGGCCTACATCTGGTTGCTGGGTCACGTACCGACGTCGAAAGTTTCTACTTACGCGTATGTCAATCCGGTAGTGGCGGTGTTCCTGGGCTGGCTTGTCCTGCACGAACGGGTGGACGCATACATCCTGGCCGGAAGCGCAATCGTGGTTGCGTCGGTCGCGCTGGTCACTAGCGCCCAGGTGACGGCGAAGACGGTCGCTGAAGAAATGCCGGCAGTCGAAACAATGGGAGACTAGCAGGATCACCTGTTGTGACTTGGATGAGTAGCGCCGCCGTCCCGGCGGCTCTCGGGGCGGCGTCCCGCCGCCCCTCCGGTCAACCGGCTAACGCGCATTCAAAGGATTACTTCGAAGCTTTTTCTTCTTCCTCATCATCTTCACTCAACAGGTCTGCCGCGTGTCCGCGTACCGAGTAGGTGGACTTCTGCTCCGGATCAGCTTCGAAAGTGACTCGCGCCGGCCGGCGCTCCCACGCCGGCGCCGGACATTCCGAATCGGGCATATCGTCGCCGGCGGCTTCGCCGAGAGATTTCTTCAGAACAGGTTTGCGGCGTCCGACCTGAAACACCATAGCAAAGAGTTTTTTCCCGTCATCGGAGACGCCGCAATAGGCGACGTAGTCGCGGTACCAACTGGCCACGGAGTAGTAGGAATCGAACTCAGGCAGATTGATGGACGAAACGTGACCGGTCACACGGTCCACCAGCAACCATCCGCCGCGCTGCCAAACCCAGCGCGGCGCTGCGGTTGTTTCGCCCGGCAAGTTATCGTTCACGCGGAAGGCGCGGCGGACAACGAAGAGTCGTTCGGTGATGTCATGCGACGCACCCAGAGTAAATTCTTTCACCCGGCTGTCCACGTACAGGGTTCGCACTTTCAAATCGAGGCACTTGCTTTCATCCGGGCCAACGCACCACTTGATCGCGGTCCATTTGCCAAAATTAACCGCGTGAGGCTTGGGCGCGCCCAGCGCGGCTCCTGCCAATAACACAATGCCGACCATACTCCGCAGAGACCGATCCACCCAGCAAGGCTATGCATTTTGAAGGATGCAGAACAAGGGCACGCGACACACCACCCGCAGCATTGTTCCCAATTGGGAATGAACTTGGCCCTCACCGTTTCGTCGCCCAACGAATCCGTTACAATAGCAATTGTCACGCCCGGTCGAACCATGAGCCCCCCGAAACTACCGACAACCATTTCTTCCCGTTCCCAGTCTTACAAGGACATGGGCGAGGTTCGGCGTCACACTCCGCGAATTCTCGTAGTGGACGACAATCAGGACATCATGGGGCTGATGCAGGAACTGCTGGCCACCCGCGGTTACGAGGTGGTGGCGGTCCCGGATGCGGTCCAGGCTGAGGTTGAAGTCCTCCGCCGTCCCCCAGACCTGATTCTTTCGGATGTCATCATGCCGGGCAAATCAGGATACGAGTTGTGCCGGGAACTAAAGGAGAACCCTGCCACCCGGCTGATTCCCTTCGTACTGATCACCGGCCTTACCGATCGTCAGGACAGGCTGCTGGGAATCGAATCGGGAGCGGACGATTTTCTGAACAAGCCGATTTTCGCCGAGGAACTGTTCGCCAGGGTCAAGTCGCTGCTCAAGCTCAAAGAGTTCACCGATGAACTGGAAACTGCGGAGTCAGTGTTGTGCACTTTAGGCTTGAGCGTGGAGAGCCGCGATCCTTATACCGAAGGTCACTGCGAGAGGCTGGCGGAGAACGCCAGCAGTCTGGGACGTCATCTGGGCCTGGACCAGGAGGCAATCGTGGCCCTGCGGCGGGGTGGCTACCTGCACGACCTGGGCAAGATCGCGGTGCCCGACGAAATCCTGAAAAAGGGTTCGAATCTTACGCCGGAAGAGTGGGCGGTGATGAAGCTGCATCCCGTTACTGGCGAGACTATTTGCCGGCCGCTCAAGTCGCTGCGCTTGGTGCTGCCCATCATTCGCAGTCATCACGAGCATTCCGATGGCAGTGGTTATCCCGATGGCCTGCGCCGTGGCGATATTCCGCTGCTGGCCCGCGTATTGCAAATTGCGGACGTCTATGACGCGCTGCGCACGGCGCGCCCCTACAAGCCCGCCCTCAGCCACGAGCAGACCGCCATTACCATGCAC
>JBGQIG010000222.1:0-5535 GCA_041498365.1 Terriglobia bacterium
TGATAGCCGGCCGCTTCCAGTTCCTTTCCGTGCGCGAGCAAAGCGCTATCCAGCTCGGCAGCGCGTTCAATGGCCGCACGATAAATGGGTCCGGCAATCTTGTGCAGTTCGGGGTCGGAAGCATCCAGCAGGATCACGCCCCAGTCGGCGAACAGCCGCGAGAACAGGCGGGCGAAGGCGCTGCCGAAATTCTCTCCCGGACGGTAGGCCTCGCGCAGAAAGTTCGTAACTTCAGAGTCGCCCAGCAAGCCAGCCGCGGCTTCCACTACCGGCTCGATCTCCCGACCAAAGTTCACCGCGCCGACGGGCGCGTCCTGCAGTCCTCGGGTCGGAGCCAAAAACTTCTGCACTGTCCCATCCGGTCCCAGAAATGAAATGTGGTTGATCTCATCCAGGTCGTGGTCCGTGGTTGCCAGCCAAAATACAGGCACGCAGTCGAAGCCTGCGTCCGTGGCTTCCTGGGCCAGCTTGACCGTAGTCAGTGCCTTGAATAGGGAAAAAAGCGGGCCTCCAAACAACCCGACCTGCTGGCCGGTCACGACGGCAGAAGCACCGCCGCGGAGACGAGCAATGTTCTCCAAACTCTTGGGCGACGCACCCCAACCGTTGTTCTGCCGTTCGAGAATCGCTGCGACCTGGGCCCGGCGTGCGGACTCGTAACGCACAGCAGCTATTTCGTCTTTCAACCACTCCGAAAAGTGAGGCGAGCGCGAGTAAAAAGGCTGTATGGAGGGCGACCAGGAAAGGAAATCTGTGAAGAGCCTTGTGGTGTGCGGAATCTGGCGGAACGGCAGACACTGCGATTTCACCGGCAGCTCTCCTGACAGCGCTTGTAGTTACAAGGTTGGACGAAGGATCTCATGCGTCGGTCAACACCCCAGATTCTAGCCGTGTGCCGTAGTTGAGATGTCAGAAACGCCGGCAGGATGCAAAAGCTGCGAATGTAGGCGCGAGCGTCCCGCTCGTGCAGGGGCTAAATGGGCTCAAGGGCCTTACTGTTGTTGCTGTTGCTGTTGCTTTTGCTGTTGTTGCTATTGTTACTGTTGCTGTTGTTCCTGCTGCATGTTCTTGGCAGGAGGAGGCGGCGGTTCCTGTGCCTTTTCGACCAGCAGAGACCATTCTTCCGGAACCGGGAGGCCCTGCTCAAGTTCGGGAGGATCCACTGAAGCCGTGACCCGCACCGCCACGGATAGCTCGCTGGCAGTTTTTCCCCGGAAAATCCCCCTGGTCGGAGGCACGTCGGCGTAGTCGCGGCCGATAGCGGTGCGAATGTGGCGGTCGCCGGCCAGCAGGCAGTTGGTCGGATCGAATCCCACCCAGCCCAGTGGCGGCAGCAAGGCTTCGACCCAGGCGTGAGTTGCATCCGGAACCGAGCGGTCATGATCCTGCGCACGGCGGTAAAGGTATCCGCTGACATAGCGGCAAGGAATTCCCAAGCCGCGCACCAGCGCGATCATGATGTGGGCAAAATCCTGGCAGACGCCTTGACGGCTTTGGATCGCCTCATCGATCGGCGAGTCCACTTTTGTGCTCTTGGGTACATATTCGAACCAGTCGTACAGCTTCTGATTCAACTCGCGCAACAAGCTCAGCGGATCGTCCCGGCGACAAACTTCAAGCTGCTTCGCCAGATCAACCAACATCGGCGTCGGTTCTGCGAATTCGCTGGGCAGAAGCATCTCCCAGTAATCGCCCATCCGCACCAGCGCATCAGCCTCCGCCCATGCGTCGGATGGCAAAGATGACGGAAGCTCGGCCGCCGGCTGCATATCGAGCAGGGACTCCGCCACGATCACCAGGTAGGAATGCTGTCCCGGAATATCAAAATGATGAATATTGTTGCCCACGTGATCGCGGTAAGCGAACACTCGGCAGCGCGGGCTCACCGCCAGGTGAAAGGTGAGACAACGCTGGTTGGCCTCGCTGCGCGGATGCATTCGCGCTTCCATGACACTCTCGCTCACCGGAGAGGCGTAGTGAAACTTGGTCAGGTGCTGGATGGAATAAAACATCGATCCTCGGTCAATTTAGCCCGCCAAAGCTGTCTGAATCGAATAATTCACGTAAAGCTCGTAGATAGTCTCGTGAATCTCGCGGCATTGCCGCAAGATACTCTGCAGGTACGCACCCACATCCTGCGACAGGATCTCTGAAATCTGCCCGAAACTGAGCGACGCCTGCAGTCGCCCGGCCAGCCTGGTCAACGGCGCTCCGCGCCGCTTTCCACCCTCGCCGTGAATCGCTTCGAGGGCCCGTTGCAGGCAATCGATGGAGTAGCGCACCGAGTGGGGAAATTCCGGGTTCAGCAAGAGAAATTCAATGATCCGGTCCGGACTGATGTCCGCAGTGTAGACCTTGCAATAAGCTTCGAAGGCAGTGCAGGAGCGCAGCAAACCAATCCACTCCAGGTATTCGCCGGCTTCGAGCGCCTGGTCGGATGGCCCCCAGAATTCGTGATGATACAGACCCAGCAGGGTGGCGGTGGCGCAGGCACGCTCGATGTATCGCCCCACCTGGATAAAATGCCAGCCCTCACCGTGACTCATGGTCGAGTCGGTGACGCCTTGAATCAGGTGCACGCCTTCGATCACTGCCAGCAGAAAATCCGAGGGCAGCACGTCGTCGGTCTCGTTCGGTTTGTGCCGCGTCACCTGGTGAAACAGATGGTTAAGCCTCTGCCACTGCTCGTGCTGATCTCTTCCCTTACCTGGCGCGCGTTCTCGCGCGCGGCCGTAATGCAGGCGGTGATCGAGGAGCGGTTGCCGGGATCGAAAGTCAGGATTTGCGCCACCTGGTATGCATCGCCGCTCCAGGCCAGGTTGGGCGGGTTTCCCAGCGCCGCCAGGACCCGCCGCCAGCGCCGGTCGGCGCTCGAGGCGGACTCGTCCAACATGAGGTTCAGGTTCACATCCAGCAGGCGCGCAGCATGCTCGGCCCGCTCCAGATAGCGGCTCATCCAATACAAGTTATCAGCGACGCGAGAGAGCATGGCCTTATTGGTTCAACACCCAGGTATCCTTGCTGCCTCCACCTTGCGACGAATTGACCACCAGCGAGCCGCGACGCAGCGCCACCCGCGTAAGCCCGCCGGGAACAATCGTTACTTTGTCTCCAAATAACACGTACGGACGCAAATCCACGTGCCGGGGCTGCAACGAATCGTCAATGAAACAGGGTGCCCGCGAGAACGTGATGGTCGGCTGAGCGATGTAGTTGCGGGGATCGGCAATGATGCGTGCGCGGAACTCTTCCCGCTGCGCGCTCGTGCTATGCGGCCCAATCAGCATGCCGTATCCGCCCGATTCCCCCACCGCCTTCACCACCAGTTTGTCCAGATTCTGCAGAACGTGGTCGCACTGCGCCGGATCGGTCAGCAAATAAGTTTCCAGATTATTCAGCACCGGATCTTCGTCGAGGTAGTACTTGATGATCTTCGGCACATAAGCATAGAGCGCCTTATCGTCGGCCACACCCGTCCCGAAGGCGTTGGCCAGCGTCACATTTCCAGCGCGATACGCATTGAACAATCCCGATACCCCCAGCACCGAGTCCGAGCGGAAGGCCAGAGGATCGATGAAGTCGTCATCCACACGCCGGTAGATGACATCCACACGCCGCAACCCGGTGGTCGTCCGCATGTAGACAACATTGTCGTGAGTAACCAGGTCGCGCCCCTCGACCAGCTCGATGCCCATCTGCCGCGCCAGGTACGCGTGCTCGAAATAAGCCGAATTGAAAACACCCGGACTGAGCAAAACGATGGTCGGTTCCGGCCGCCCTTCCGGCGACAGCGACCGCAGCGTGCTCAGCAGGGCCTGGGTGTAATGCTCGATCGGCCGCACTCCCTGTCGCCGAAACAGATTGGGGAAAATCCGCTTCATCACCCGGCGGTTCGTGAGCATGTAGGAGACGCCGCTGGGCACCCGCAGGTTGTCTTCCAGAACCACAAACTCCCCGCTAGGCAACCGGATCAGATCGGAGCCCACGACGGCCACATACACGTTGCGCGGCACCTGCAACCCGCGCATCTGCCGGCGGAAATGTTTGCAGCTATATACGATTTCGCGGGGAACAATCCCGTCCGAAAGAATGCGGCCCTCGTGGTAGATGTCCCGCAAGAACAGATTGAGCGCAGTAATACGCTGCGTCAGCCCGCGTTCAATATGATTCCATTCCGCGCTGGTGATGAGGCGCGGCAGAAGATCGTAGGGAAAAATCCGCTCCGTGCCTTCCTCCCGCCCGTAGACGGTAAAGGTAATTCCCTGGTTCAGAAAGGCGAGATCAGCCGAATGCTTGCGCCGCCTGATCTCGTCGGCAGGCAGAGAGGCGAACGTCTCTAATAAAGGAGCGTAGTGCGGACGGGGTTTGCCCGGGCTTTCAAACGTCTCGTCGAAGGCGTCGTCAACGAGGTAATCTTGCAGCACGGGGTGGTCAAAGCGGCTGATTTCCGCCAAACCCATGGCGAAGTATAAGGTGAGCACTTCCGCCTAGGCAATAGACTTCGGGCAGCTTCCGGCGATCCACCATGAGCCGTCGCGGTCGCTCTTCCCGCCGGGACGCAAGACAATGGAGTTACGGCAAGATGCTACAGCTTTATCGATGCGGCGCATCGGCAAAATGATGACATGGTGGAGCACTTGGGTTGGATCCACGGTTGGGTGGAGCACGGGCTGGGTGGAGCCACAGTTGGGTGGAGCAGGCCTTCAGGCCTGCATATTAAGCAACCAACATTAGGGCTTCAGCCCTGAGGTACCTGCCACGCTCACTTCGCCTTGGAAAAATCCTCCACTGCAAACAACTGACCATTGCGGTCCGCTATTCCAATCCCCGTTGAATCCATATCTCTATCAAGAATATTCGCGCGGTGATTGGTTGATTTCAAAAACTCCGCATGGATCAGTGACGCACTGGCACCGGAGGCCACATTCTCGGAAAGCCATACGAACCGTCCTCCAGCCAGTTTCACCCGGCTGGGAAGGCTGGGCTCTCCTGGAAACTGATGGGCGAGCGCCTTTTTCTGGGCCATCTCGCTGGCGTGCTTGCGGGCGGCATCGGCCAGAGCATCATTCCACTCCAACGCCGGCAACCCGTGTGCGACCCGCTCCCGGTTGGTGGCGTCGAACAACTCCCGTTCCGGCCTGGCGGCTTTGTTCTGCGCCATCCCCTCAACCAACAGAAAGGTCAGACCGATTGCAACGAAAGCGCCGATCCTCGAGAAAACTGGCATGGTCCGCTCCTACCTCTGATTCAAGACCATTATTCGAGGTTTACCGGGCCCCCGGAAGGGCATCGCCGCACTCCCCGGTGCAGCATCTTCAGTAACATTCCCGCATCTAACCTTATGTAGATTGACTTCCAGCAGGCTACATCCTAGATTGGAAGTGGCTCTTTAAGCCTCGCGCGAGAAGAGCTTTGTTCTTTGCATGGCCATCCCACCAGTGGGGGCGTCACGGCTTCGACGGAGATGCTTGCGGCCAAGAGGCATGCCGGGGTGCACACACCCGTAATCGCGTGCAAAATGATAATTGCCAATCA
>JBGQIG010000223.1:0-5533 GCA_041498365.1 Terriglobia bacterium
CGCCCGGGGCCTGAGTAGCCAGTTCCATCAGATCGGTAGCAATGCGATCGGTCTTGTGGCGGGCTACCATGCCCTCGTCGAGGTAGTCGCCCAGCACCGGGATCACGCCCAATTCTTCGATCGCCTCCAGATCGGCAACGATCTGATTGGCGCCTTCCAGGGCATATTTGGCCTTCAATGCGGGCGGCGCGGGGGTACGATTGATGAGCGCAAAATCGAAGATGCGTTTGGTCTGAGCATGGCGATTCAAGGCGCGGATGTGGTCGGCGGCGGTCAAACCGAGGCTCTCGTTGGCTTGCGTCATCAGGTTGCAGACGTAAACCTTTACCGCCGCGGAATTCACGATGGCCTGGGCAATCCCAGGAACGAGGAGGTTGGGGATGAGACTGGTGAAGAGCGAGCCCGGACCAAGCGTAATCAAGTCGGCGCGGGCCATCGCTTGCAGAGTTTGGGGCAGCGGCTGAACATCTGGAGGGTCCAGGAAGAGTTGCTTGATTCGGCCACTGCTGGCAGTGATTTTGGTCTCGCCGCGGACTCTGGAGCCGTCTTCCATCAATGCCTCGAGCTCAACGTGCGAAGTGGTGGCCGGATAAATGTGTCCACGAGTAAGTAGAATTTCCGAAGACAGGCGGACCGCCTCGCTGAAATCGCTGGTGATCGAGGTCAACGCCGCAAGAAACAAATTGCCGAAGCTGTGACCCTCCAGGCCTGATCCCTTCACGAAACGATGCTGAAACAGGCGGGAGAGCAGGGCTTCATCTTCCGAAAGGGCGACGATGCAATTCCGCACATCGCCCGGCGGCAGCATGTTTAGCTCTTTGCGCAGACGACCGCTGGAGCCGCCATCATCGCTGACCGTGACCACTGCGCACAGTTCGCTGATTTCAGGATGATCTGGTCCCTGCGGCGCGCCAGGGCGGCCGACGTAGCGCTTGAGCCCCTTGAGCAGGGTGGACAGACCCGTACCACCGCCTATGGCGACGACATGCAGATTACGGACTAAGGAGGCCTGTCCCCGTGACGAACGCTGGGAGCTTCGCTGAGGATCCGCCACAGCCACGGCTAGCCGTTATCCTCAGGGTTGGCTGATGCCGGCGGAAACTCAGCCCCTGGGTCGGGATACAGTAATTCGGTAAAACGGGGATCTTCTGCCAGGTTCTGGAAATCGGAGTCGTTGCGCGCCTGGAATCGAAGCGAGGCATTCACCCGGATCGCCTCATCCAGATGACGCAGCGAATCTTCCAGGTGGCCGGTCAGGCAGTCCAGGGCGGCCAAGCCATATGCCACATAATCGGCTTTTGGCACCTGCCGGGAGAGCTTTTCCAGATGCTCGCGGGCAGTGACGTAATCGCCCACGTTCATCAGCGACACGGCGTAGTCATAGTGTTCTTCCGGGCTCTTGAATTGGGTAGAGGAACGCTCCAGATGCTGGTTGCAGGTATTGAGGTGAACGGAGACACGGTCCGCCAATTCCTTGCTAGCTCCGGTAACCGCCTTCTGCAGCAAGCCTTTGGCTTTTTCAAACTTGTGCTCCTGCATGGCGCGCAGTCCGGCCTCGTAGTTTTGCACAGCCTGTGCAAAACGTGGGTCTTCATTCATCGGCTTCTTGACGGCAGTCTTCTGGGCCATCCGCAATACTCTTCCTGAACTCTTCGTAAGTTCTCCTTTTTGAGATGCTTGGGAGAAATTAGCTCAACCTCGACTACCGGTTTTAGCCCATTTCGACCGGCATCTTTGCGACCGCTGGTCACGGAGCCCTGGATACTATCTGTGGAAAAGCCTGAACCACCTCGAATCAGCAGGTTATACGCGAGTTCGCTTGTGCGTCAACTCACCGAAAATCCTGCCCGTGGCTTAGTTCGAAACAAATCCCGGGATGGAGTCATCCTGAGGGGCTTCAGTCCCGAAGGATCTTGCGCGCATCGCTACCGTTGCAGCCAAAGTGCATATCCGCTCCACGCCGGATGCTTCGCAAGCTCAGCATGACGCCTTTCTTGAGGGATGGAGATTTTCAAATTGAGCCACTACCAAAATCCTGGCTGTGAACTCAGCGGAACTTGATTTCAACTGATCCGGGCCTTCCGGACCGATCCGCAACCATCGCTTCATTCGGCGGAAGGAGCCGTTTGCAAGTCCACTTGCTTCCATTCGCCCTTCATGATTCCTTGCCGAATTTGGGCGGCGGTCTTTCCCTTCCTGTGCATGGAGTAGGAGTAATAGACCTCCTTCATGCAAACCGCACATTGGGCGCCATGCGTGCCCTCAAAGCAGCTGTGCAGACTGTTGTGTCCCATCCCGCGGTCGCAATAGCAGTAGCAGGGTTGCTGATGCAACACCTTGGGAATCTTGGCCGCCAATTCATAGGCATGGCTCTGAAAAGGGAACTGAGCGTTATCCCCCCAAAGCTGCTCTTTGCCAAGAATGGGAGGCAGGGTCGTGCCCTTGGCCGGCGGCCCCGCGTTGTAGGCCGGTACGGCTCCTTCCTGCTGAGATATAGCCCAAGGGGTTGATATCACAAGTATGAGCAAAGCCAGAAAGGCAAGGGTTAGCCCGCGTTTCATAAGGTCCAGATTGAACATAGTCAACACCCTCGGGAATGATTATTGTAACCTGAATCGCGGAGCGGCGGCAGTAGCCCGGAGGTAACCACCGGCAAGCGGGACGACCCCAGGAGAAGCTGCAACCGGTAAGCTTGACCCGTATAATGAGAAACAACATGCCGGAACCGATTCGTCCAGCGGAACCGCGTCACCGCAACGACAAGTCTCGTGTTCCCGCTCCAACTCGCACGCTGCCAGTGCTCTCGGTTTGGCTGCGCGACCTGCTGATCTCGCTGGCGATCTCGGCGTTCATCATCGTGTTTCTCTACCAGCCGGTGAAGGTGGAAGGCACCAGCATGATGCCTTCCCTCGACGACCAGGAACGCATCTTCGTAAACAAGTACGTGTACCGGCTGGAGCCCATCCAGCGGGGTGACATCGTGGTGTTCCGTTATCCCCGGGATCCCTCGAAGAGCTTTATCAAACGGGTGATCGGGCTGGCGGGAGACACCATCCGCATCGAGGCGGGCGAAGTAGTCGTTAATGGCAGGGCGCTGGAAGAAGACTACGTTCCCCCTGCATACTCCGACCAACGCTCATACTCCGAGATCGTAGTCCCCCCCAACAGCTACTTCGTGCTGGGGGATCATCGCACCATGTCGAACGACAGCCGCGATTTTGGGCCGGTGAACATCGGATATATCTACGGCAAGGCGGTGTTCGGGTATTGGCCCATGGACAAGATGGGGCGGGTGCGGTGAGAGTCTTTCTTTGCGTGCTTGGCGAGTTCTTTGCGATCTTTGCGGTTAAGAGCTTTTAGCCGCAAAGCGCGCTAAGGAAATCCGCGAAGAGCGCAAAGAAACCCAAATCATTTCTTTCGCGAGTTCGACATCCCTGCTAAAATCTCTAAAATCCACTCCCTGGAGCAGGAATGCAGGCTACGCTTGCACTCGAAGACGGGCGCGTCTTCCGAGGCAAAGGTTTCGGTGCCAAAGGCGAATGTTACGGCGAAGTCGTTTTTAATACTTCCATCACTGGCTATCAGGAAATTTTCACCGATCCCTCCTACTGCGGCCAGATTGTAGTTCTCACCAATCCTGAAATCGGCAATTACGGGACCAACGCGGAAGACAACGAAGCTACGCGTCCGTATATCGAGGGGTTGATCGTTCGCGAGTTCTCCCGGGTCAGCTCCAACTGGCGCTCGCAGCAGGTCGCGGAGGAATATCTCGAACAATTCAAGGTTCCGGTGCTGGCGGAGATCGATTCGCGAGCGCTGGTGCGGCATCTGCGTGACCATGGAGTGATGCGTGGCGTGGTCTCGACCTTGGAAGACGATGCGGAGAAGCTGGTTGCGAAGGCCCGGTCGATCCCCAAGATGGACGGCACGGATCTGGCGAAAGTGGTCAGCACCAATCGTCCTTATGTTTGGGAAGTGGGAGAGCGTTCGCACGAGCCGGTAGAAGTGGTCGGAGTTAAGGACGAACCGGCACGGTTCCACGTGGTCGCCTACGACTTCGGCATCAAGCAGAATATCCTGCGAAAGCTGCGCGGCGAGGGCTGCAAAGTCACGGTGGTGCCGGCGCAGACCCTGGCGGAAGACGTGTTGGCGCTGAAGCCAGATGGCGTGTTCCTGTCGAACGGGCCGGGCGATCCGGAGCCCTGTACCTACGCCGTAGACAACATCCGGCGGCTCATGGGACGGCAGCCGATTTTCGGGATTTGTCTGGGGCATCAGCTGACGGGAATCGCATTAGGCGGGAAGACTTTCAAGCTGAAGTTTGGACATCATGGGGGCAATCATCCGGTGAAGCAGTTGCGGTCGGGGAAAATCGAGATCACGGCGCACAATCATAACTTTGCTGTCGATCCGGATTCGCTGCCACAGAGCGAAGTGGAGCTTACGCACATTGATTTGAACGACAACACGCTGGAGGGATTGCGGCACCGGAATCTTCCGTTGTTCTGCGTTCAATACCATCCAGAGGCTTCGCCGGGGCCGCATGATTCGCATTATCTGTTCAAGGATTTTGTGAAGATGATGGAGGAGTGGAAGGGGTAGGTGTGCTTCACAGGACAGCAGGTCCCTCCACTCGCCAGTTGATTCGCAAGGCGAATCAACTGGGTCGGTCGGGATGACAAAGCTATTTAATCGAGGTGACAAGAACCCAAGACGGACCTGTCATCCCGAGCGGAGTCGAGGGACCTGCTTTATGAAGCGCCACAACTATTGCGTGTACATGGTGGCCAGCAAATCGCGTGTGCTGTACATCGGGATGACGAACAACCTGGAACGCCGGCTCTCCGAGCATAAGAACGACATGGTCGACGGATTTTCGAAACAGTACCGGTGTCATCGGCTGGTCTACTACGAATCGTTCGATGACGTGAGAAATGCGATTGCTCGGGAGAAGCAGCTCAAGCGATGGAACCGGACGAAGAAGATTTGGTTGATTGAGCGCGAAAATCCCACGTGGGAAGATTTATCGGCAGAATGGTTCGCCAGAGATCGGTACACGCCGGACAAGCAGGTCCCTCCACTCGCCAGTTGATTCGCAAGCGAATCAACTGGGTCGGTCGGGATGACAGGGTTATTTGGAGAGAAGAGCAAAGATCAACGACTAATGCCCAAACGCACTGACATCTCGAAGATCCTGATCATCGGCTCTGGCCCTATCATCATTGGCCAGTCGGCGGAGTTTGATTACTCCGGGACGCAGGCTTGCAAGGCGCTCAAGGCCGAGGGATTTGAAGTGGTGCTGGCCAACTCCAATCCGGCCACCATCATGACCGATCCGGAGATCGCCGACCGCACTTACATCGAGCCGCTTACCCGCGAATATCTCGAAGAGATCATTCGCGTCGAGCGGGAGATGGCTCCCACAGCGGGCTTTGCCCTTCTGCCGACCGTCGGCGGGCAGACCGCGCTCAATCTCGCGGTGGCCCTTGCCGAAGCCGGCGTCCTTGATACGTACAACGTCAAGCTGATCGGC
>JBGQIG010000224.1:0-5491 GCA_041498365.1 Terriglobia bacterium
CTGCTCATCACCAGCTTCGTTGGCGGAATCATCGGCGCCTTCCTGCTGCTGAAAACCCCGGCACACACTTTCATGCGCGTGCTTCCCTGGCTGATGCTGGGGGCAACGCTGCTGTTCGTGTTTGGCAAACGGCTGGCGGGAGGGCGCGCTTCAAGCGTAGGACGTGAAGCCACCGCTGCGGCCATCGTGGGAGCATCGATTTTTGAGTTGGTGGTTGCCGTGTACGGCGGCTATTTCGGTGGCGGCGTGGGCATCGTGAACCTGGCTATGCTGGCCGCCGTCGGCATGACCGACATTCATGCCATGAACGCATTGAAGAGCATTCTGGGGATGGCGATCAACGGCGTCGCGGTACTGGTATTCATCGTCAAGCGCGCGATTTACTGGCCCCAGGGCATCGTCATGATCGCAGGCGCGCTGGTGGGCGGATATTTCGGGGCGCACTATGCGCAAAAGCTGCCTCAGGCATGGGTCCGCAATTTCGTAATCCTGGTGGGAGCGGGAATGACGGCGTACTTCTTCGTTAAAGCCTATTGATCGTTGATCGTGGTCAGTTTGAAACAACTGTCATCCTGAGCGGAGCGAAGGACCTATGCATTGCTGGTGTCGCTATTTCGTGGAATGAGCCATTTGTGTCGAATCCCGACTGACCTCCAGTTTCGATCGCAATACACAATACATAGGTCCTTCGTCGGGAGCCTTCGCTTTGCGAAGGCTGTGCTTCTCAGGATGACTGCCGGGGCTACGGGAACTGCACGTCGAGGGCGTAAATTTCCTGGGTGCTGGTGTCGCGGACAAAGAGGGGTGTGCCATCCGGAGCCAGACCGCTCCACGATCCTATCCAGTTGGTGAAGCGACGGATGTCTTTCAAGCTGACGACCTGTTCGGGCTTGGTCTCTCCAAGCTTAAGCCGGCGGTAGGACTGGTCGTTCGAAAAGAGACTGTCGAAGTAAAGATATTTGCTGTCCTGCGACCAGGTGGGAAAGCCGACGGCGTGGGGCTGACTCAACCAGTTCGTCCACTTCTGCGTCTTGAAGTCGAAAAGCAGCAGCTTTTGCGAGTCGGCGGAAAGTGCTGCTAGAAAACGGCCGTCCGGCGACCAACGGGGACTGAACGTGCCCTGCGAGCCCGGCAGTGGGGAAAACTGGTGTGTCTGCAGGTCGAGAACATTGATCACTTGAGCTTCGGGGACGTCCTGACGCCCAAAGGCGATCTGCTTGCCGTCGGGGGACCAACTGGGGTCGAACTCGCCACGGTTCTCCGACAATAATTCTTGGGGCGCGCCGCCTTGTGCGGAAATCAGAAAAATCTTCCAGGGCTTCCCGTACTGCGCACCGTCGAAAGCAATCTGCTTTCCGTCTGGCGACCATCGGGGAAGGCTGGTGTACATCGGTGCATAGGTGAGCTGCAGACGCTCGCTACCGTCCACGCGAATGCGCCAGAGCGTTCCCTCGGGGAGAGTCACATATGTGACCCACTGTCCATCCGGAGAGAAAGCAACTTCCTGGACTGAAATTCCGGAGAGATAAGGCACAAATTTCTGGGAGCGGGTGTCGTAACTCACCAACTCCCCGCGTGGTTGGAGTCCGTAAACAAATATCTGGTGGCCGGTAGTGGGTGAGGCCCCATCGAAGTCCAGGGGGCCGGTGGTGAGCTGAACCGGTGTAGAGGAGCCTTTGCGCAAAAGGCCCTGGTGTTCGGGCAATGCCCAGATGTTTGACCCGCTGGCATCACTGTGGGTAAAGAGGTAGTAGGCGCCATCAGGCGTCCATCGGCCGTGAGACTCTGACGGCGGGTTACGCCAGCCGGGAAGCAGGGCGTGAAGACCGGTGCCGTCGGCCTTGGCTTCCCAGAGAGAACTGGCGTTTAATTGCGAATCAACTGCCGTGAATCGAATGCGCGCACCGTCCGGCGAAAACCTGAGGGAGTAAGGTATTGCCGGCGCTGTGAGCAGCTTGCGAGGCTCGCTGCCGTCTGATTTGGCCAGGAAGAGATCCTTCCCGGTGGCGTAGACCAACTGGCGTCCGTCGGGCGAAAATGCGCCGTCGTGGCCGGTTACGTCAGCCAGGCGGCGCGGGGATCCGGCGGGTAAAGGGACGACCCAAAGTGGATCTTCCGGCTCTGTGCCGACAAAAGATTCAACCAGAAGCTGCGAGTGGTCGGGAGTGATGTCCAAGGTGATGACATTGGGAAGGGGAGTAGAGATAGTTGCCACTTCGCCTCCGGTCATCGAGACCTGAGAAAGAACGAAGCGCTCAGCCGAGAACTCGCCAAAGTAGAGGCGTACACCATCCGTGAGCATGGCTGCGCTCTTGCTGAGGCCGTCGCGCGTAATCTGGGTAACGCCAACCAGTTTCGGTGGGGGCAGGGGCGCCCGCAGCCACCAAATTGCCGATACGGCCGCAATTGCCAGCGCTACTGCAACGCCTGCCCAGGCCCAGCGAAACTTCCTTCCAGATTCCGCGGCGGGCGCCTTGGCCGCGCTCACTTTGCCGGAGGTGGTGTCGCGCTTGAGACGCGTCAGGTCCGCGCGCAGGTCCGCCGCACTCTGGTAGCGGACGGCCCGGTCCTTGTCGAGGGCCTTGGTGATGATGCGTTCCAGTTGCGCAGGCAGGTCGGGATTCGCGCGCAGTGCGGACGGGGGCTCTTTGTTGAGAATCGAATTAAACAGTGCTGCCGAGGTGTCACCTTTAAATGGAAGCGTCCCGGTAGCCATTTCGTAGAGAACCGCGCCGAAGGAGAACAGATCGGTGCGGGCGTCCAGGTCCTTCCCCAAAGCCTGTTCGGGAGACATGTAGGCGACGGTGCCGAGCGCGCTGCCGGGACTGGTCAGATGCTCTTCTGTCATCGTCGGTGTTTCGCTGGACTTCGAACCGGCGGGCGCCTTGATTTTGGCCAGGCCGAAGTCGAGAATTTTTGCGTGGCCGCGATCCGTTACGAACAGGTTGGCGGGCTTAATGTCGCGATGAACAATGCCCTTAGCATGAGCCGCATCGAGCGCGTCAGCGATCTCGATACCCAGGTCAACCAGACGGTCGGTTTCGAGTGGGCGGCCCAGTATCGCTTCCCGCAAAGTCTTGCCTTCCAGGTACTCCATCACAATGAAGCGTAGACCCCCATGTTCGCCAATTTCATAGATCGTGCAGATGTTGGGATGGTTCAAAGCGGAAGCTGCGCGCGCTTCGCGGCGAAAACGCTCCAGGGATTGGGGGTCGTGGGCGATGTCGTCGGGCAGAAACTTGAGGGCGACGAAGCGGCCCAGGGAGGTGTCCTCTGCCCGGTAAACAACACCCATGCCGCCACCGCCCAGCTTGTCGACAATTCGATAGTGGGAAACGGTTTGCCCAAGAATAGAATTCGCATCGGGCATGGAGGCAACATCTTAGCAGAGAGCCGCGCCGGGCAATTGGCGGCGGCACAGACGGGGCAATGCCCCGTCTGATGTCGTCTGCGACGTCATCCGTATTACGGCAAAGGCGCAGACGTATGCTCGTGCACGATCATCCACTTGCCACCCTGCTTTTCGAAGATGATCGTCCATCGCCAGGTTGCCATTTCGACTTTGCCGGCTGTGGTGACCGCGTCTTCCTTAACGGTGGCAGTCGACCAGGTCAGATTCCCGTCGGTGTGAATCTGAGCGTCGTCGTTCACGGTCAGTTTCACGCTCTTGTAGTTTTTGATCAACTCGGTCACGCCTTTCTGGTACTCCGCCCAATTGTTGTACTTCAGCGGCGCGATGTCGAAGAAGGTGTACTCGCCCTGATCGTAGTATTGGGCCATGTTGGCGGCATTCCCCGAACTCCAGCCCGCCATGAGTTTCTCCAGATATGCCTTGTCCGGAGCGCCGGATGCTGGCTTCTTCTTTGATTTTGACGCGGCAAAGCTGGAAAGACTAAGGGCGAGGACGCAAATCAGAATGGCTAAGAGACGCTTCTGCATTAGGTTTCCTCCAGTTCGGCGAAAGATTGTCGCACAGGAAGGCGAAAACCTCAAAGGTCCTGGATAGCCGGACAACGCATCCGTAAAGATGGGCGCAAGATCCTTCACCCGGCTGAAGCCGGTTTCAGGATGACGGTGGTTGAGAGTTCGGCCGTTCGATCTGGCCGCACCGATGCCCACCGGTTTGACGCTGTTCTACCGCGCACGCTAGAATAATTAAGTTTGCCTGTACTCGCGGTTCCGTTCTGGAGCCGTCCCGCAATCGTTGCCGAAAGCGCCGACGCGGAAAGCAGCAAGCACAGTCAGCAGGTTCCCGGAATCGCGCCAGGCCGCGACCGGCATTGGATTGGACGGAGGCATAAGTATGTACGCGGTCATCCGCGCCGGAGGTAAGCAGTACCGGGTGGCGCCCGGCGACGTGATCCGATTGGAGAATCAGGGCACCGGCACCGATGGGAAAATTGAGTTCAACGATGTGCTGGCCGTCTCGGGAGAACCCGGCCAGATCGGCCGGCCACAGTCCGGGGCCCTCGTCACCGGTGAAGTAGTGGAGCAAGGCCGCGGCGCCAAAATCCTGGTTTTTCACTACAAACGCAAAAAGCAGTACAAGAAGCTCCGTGGGCATCGGCAGGGGTTTACCGCAGTACGCATCACTGAGATTGCCGTGGACGGACAGAAGTTCACTGCGCCCGAGCTTCCCAAGAAAGAATCCAAGCCCAAAAAGCTTAAGCCGGTTGACGTAGGAGAAGCTCCAGCGGCTGAGGCGAAGGCAGCCAAAGCTCCGGGGAAGAAAACGGCGGCCAGGAAGCCCGCGGCCAAGAAAGCCGCGCCGAAAAAGAAAAAGTAGCGCCGGCGTTCCTTCGGCTGCGCTCAGGACAGGCTCGCCGGCTGTCTGGCAGGCATCGTGCCCGCCGCCCTGAAAAGCGAGAGACAGCCAACTGAGACACCAGAAACTGGAAACGAGAACATGGCACACAAAAAAGGTTTAGGCAGTTCACGTAACGGTCGCGACTCCAATGCGCAGCGGTTAGGCTTCAAGGCTTTCGGCGGACAAGTGGTCCCAGGCGGCACCATCATCGTGCGCCAGCGGGGAACGCGAGTAAAGCCCGGCCTGAACGTCGGCCGCGGCAAAGACGACACGCTTTTCGCCAAGATCAGCGGACGCATCAAGTTCCTGAACAAGGGCTCGATGGGCAAGTTTGTGATGATCGAGCCGCTCGAAGCGAAGTAGGATTGGAAGATCAAAGCAGGGTCGCCAGGGATTACTCAGGCGTCCCGGAGCCTCGGCGCGCACCGGGGCTTTTTTGTGCACTGAAAGTGGGCTGGGAGGGCACGGCTTGCAGCCGTGCCGAATCGGGTCAAGGCGCAGTAACGGCACGACTGAAAGTCGTGCCCTCCCGACTTCTAGGACCCGCGTGGCTCGTGGTCGGCCAACGACCAACGACCAATGACCACGACTGATTCATGTTCATCGACGAGGCCAAAATCCGGGTCAAGGCTGGCGACGGCGGCAATGGCTGCATGGCCTTCCGGCGGGAGAAGTTCGTCCCGC
>JBGQIG010000225.1:0-5468 GCA_041498365.1 Terriglobia bacterium
AATCGGCTCTCAGGCTGCAGGTCGCAGGAGGCGAAATCCTGGGAAGTCAGAGTCTCCACCGTCGAATGCCGAATTACATGAAGGAAAGAAAATGCCCAACAAGCGACCAGTGATTCTGTACGGGGCCAATGGTTTTTCGGGGCGGCTGGTGGCGGAATTCCTTCGCGAATTCAACCTCCCTTTCATTGCCGCCGGACGGGATCGGAGCAGAATCCAGAAAGTGATGGAACACGTGCCCGGTATCGAGACCGCCAGCTACGAGATCGTGGAAACCGGCGGTTCCGTGGACGAACTAGTCGAACTGTTTAGCGGCGCCAAGGTGGTCTGCAACACAGTCGGCCCTTTCATCTACAACGGTCCCAGGGTGATCGAAGCCAGTTATAAAGCGGGTTGCCACTACCTGGACATCAGCGGCGAACAAGCGTGGCTGCGCGAAGTCGCGGAAAAGTGGGGGGAGAAGTTCGCGGGCAAAGGTCTTCTCGCCGCGCCTGCCACCGCGTTCATGTCAGCGGTCAGCGATGCCGCCGCCCGTCTTTGTCTGGAGTCCGGAGCGATTGATACGCTTGAGACTGTCACCATGTTCAAGGGGATTCCCACTTTCGGTTCGACGCAAACCATCTTCGCAGTCATCCAGACCGATGCGTACTACCTTGAACAGAACCAGTACAAAGCCTGGCCTCGCACCACCCGTTATGACGTGGTCGTGCCAGGCTCGGTTCAGACCCAGCTTGCGCTGCCATGGGGCGGATTCCCGCAGCCGGTCTGGTTCAAGGACCATCCTCAGGTTGCCAACGTTCGTTCCCTGGGCGGTCTTCTCGACCGGCAAATCATGGAAGGCGTGGCCGCCACCGAGAAAATGTTTGAAGAGCAGCTCCGCCCTTTACCCCAGGAGGAACGAGAGCGCAAGCTGGCTGAAATGGCGAGTTCCGTGCAGGGCAGCACGCCTCCTCGGGAGAACACGAGAGAGCAGCGCACCGTCGATATAGTAGTCGGACGGGGTAGCACGGACCTGGTTCAGTGCAGTATCGTCGGTACCTGCTGCTATCGGCAGACGGGCCTGCTTCAGGCATTCGCCGCACACAACCTGGTCCACACACCGCCTCGCAAGATGGGATGTGCTTCGCCCGCGGAAGCGTTTGGGCACCGCGAGTTGCTCAAATGTGTCGAGAGCCACGGATTGGCGAAGGTCAAAGTCCACTCCTAGCGCGGACTCCGGCAGTGAGACGCCACTAAGCAAGGGTATCGATCGCATGCGAGCCATCGACTACTTCGACAAAGGCGCAGACGCGAACGCCGGAAAGACCGCGATCCTCGATGGCAAGGTTCGCTATTCCTTCCGTGAGGCGCGTGCCGTCACGGAACGGATCGCTCGCGCCATGTGGGCGCACGGACTCCGTGGTGAAGAATGCGCCGCAATCTATTCGCAAAATGACGCCCGCGTTCTGTTGTGTATGCTGGGTATAATGCGTGCCGGCGCGGTTTGGGTTCCGATCAACTATCGCAATGCCGTAGACGCTAATGCGGAGTACATGAACTACGCCAGGACAGCGTGGCTCTTCTATCACAGCGATTTCAGAGACAGTGTGGAACAAATCCGGCGGCGGGTTCCGTCGTTACGCCATTTGATTTGCACCGACTGCGAGGATGGTGGAAATCCGTCTCTGGAAGCGTTTATGGATCGAGGCCAGGACAGCGAGGAGATCGACTGGGGCGACCCCTACGGAAATCCTGATCGGCTCGTAGGCCTTGTTCCCACCGGTGGCACCACCGGCCCTGCAAAAGGGGTTCGGGTAACCAGTCTGGCCTGGGGAACCATGACGGAAATGGCCTGCCAGTACTGGCGCTGCGACGACGTGGACTCAGTCTGCCTCAACAGCGCACCATTGTCGCACGCAGCCGGCGTCGTGGCGTTCGTCATGTCTGCGCTCGGGGCCACGAATGTCATCATGCCGAAGTTCGATGCCGAGGCCGTCTTGCGCAACATCGGGCGCTTCGCGGTCACGCATCTGTTCCTGCCGCCGACTGCCTTCTACGCCCTGCTGGCGCACCCGGAAGTAGGAACGTTCGACTATTCGAGTCTGCGCGTCTTTTTGCTCGCGGGATCGCCCGTCTCGCCCGACAAGCTCAAGAAAGGCGTCGAGATCTTTGGTCCTTGCATGTGTCAATGTTACGGTCAGACGGAAGCACCCATGCTGCTCACCTGGCTGGACACAAAGACTGTCGCGGCCGCCGCCGCTGGTGATCATCCGGAGCGCCTGCGAAGTTGCGGCAAGCCCACCTCCGCGGTTCGTCTCGCAGTAATGGCGGAGGCAGGTCGACTTCTGGGCCCGGGGGAATGCGGTGAAATCGTGGCGCGCGGCGCGCTCGTCACTCCGGGCTACTACAACCTGCCCGAGGCCACCGCGGAAATCAGAACTTACGGCTGGCACCATACCGGGGACGTGGGCTACGTCGACGAAGACGGTTACGTGTACATTGTCGATCGCAAAAAAGACATGATCATTACGGGCGGTTTCAATGTGTATTGCGCGGAGGTCGAGGCTGGCATCATGGCGCTGCCACAGGTTCATGAATGCGCCGTCATCGGCGTTCCCGACGATGCCTGGGGCGAATCGGTCAAAGCCATCATCGTGCTCAGGGACGGCGCATTTCTGACCGAAGAAGAGGTCATCGCACACTGCAAGGGCGGACTCGGTGGAGTGAAGTCGCCCAAGTCCGTCGAATTCCGGATGGAAATTCCCAAGACTCCCGCGGGCAAAACCGATCGCAAGCAACTTCGCGAGCCTTATTGGGCTGGCGTGGATCGGCAGGTCCACTAGAATGTCGAGTTCTCGTCAAAATCTTTAACCGCAAAGGGCGCAAAGGACTTCGCAAAGAGCTGCTAAGAACTTCGCTCGATTATTCCGCGGGCTTGTTCTCTGACTAATGTGGCGCAAAGGAAACCAATATGAGCAGCAAACCGCCGTTTTATGGCTGGAAGCTGGTTGCTGTTTTGTTTGCCCTGGATTTTCTGAATATGGGATTCCCCTTCTTCGGCGGAGCGGTGATCAACACGTACATGCTGCAGCAGATTCCCATGGACCGCAGCACCTATGGTCTTGGATTCACCTTGCTCAATCTGTTTATCGGTTTGCCCTCCATGGTTGTTGCTGCCGTGATCCTTAAGTGGGGTGCGAGAAAGGCGTTTGCGATTGGCTCGGCGCTGATCTTACTTGGAGCTCTCTTCCTGTCGATATTTGCGTCGAAACCGTGGCACTATCTTGTGGGATTTGGCGTAGTCATTGCCAGCGGCATCAGCTTCGGGACCATTGTCCCGATCACAACAGTCGCAGCACGCTGGTTCAACCGCTATCGCGGACGGGCGATGGCGATACCCCTAAGCGCTTCCGGATTTGCCGGTTTCCTGGGCGCTCCTCTGATCAACAAAATACTGGCTGCCAACGGCGGCAACTGGCGCCGGGCCTGGCTTGTAGTCACCGCCATCGCAGTTGTGTCGGGAATGATTGCTCTTCTGTTTGTCAAAGAGCGCCCGGAAGATCTGGGACAAACAGTGGATGGCATTCCGCAGGAAGCAGTCGCGAGCACTGCCGGTGCACCTATCACGGAGCAAACCTGGACGCCCGCCCAGGCATACCGCACACCTGCTTACTGGATGATTTTCATCGGTGGCATTGCCTGCCAATTTCCTTACTTCTTTTTCGTGGCGCACTGGATATTACATTTGAGAAGCGCCGATATAAAAGCGGCCGCGGCGGCCTGGGCTTTGGGGTTCCTCACCATGGGCGGCATCGGCGGGCGGCTGATCGGCGGCCTGCTGATGGACAAAATTGCCGCACGATATGCCTTCATGATGGGTCTCTGCTGTTATTTGGCCGGGTCCATTCTGGCCATTGAAGTGCGCGCCCACCCGCTGCCGATGGCCTTTGCGGCCGCCATTCTGTATGGCGTCGCCTTTGGTTGGACTTTCGTTTGCCTGAACGCAATTACGGCCCGCTTCTATGGCCCTTCTGCCTACCCCAAACTGAATGGAATGATGTTGTTGCTGACCGGCATCGCCTGTGCACCCGCAGGCATAGTTGGCGGCGCGGTGTTCGACAAGCTTGGCAGCTACACCGCAGCCTTCGTCCTCAATATGGCCCTCGCTGTCATTGGCATTATTGCCCTGAGCTTCTCGTCTCCTCCGCGGTGGCACAATGCTGGAAACTTGGTGCCGAATGGAGCCCTATAGGGCATCTGAGACCGCTGGCCCAGTCAACCAGTTGAACCGCGCTGTACGTCGACCCTGTGATACTTAACCAGGTCAGATTGTCTTCAGTTCGAACACAAGAAGCTCTCGCTTACGGGCTTCGACACCGAATTCCTCGGTCAGGTCGTGATCGCCGCGTGAGGTGCCATCCCACACTAACGCTGCAGCGACCTATCGCCACTAATACCTCTTGGCACGAGGGCTAATCTTTGTCCAGATATTCTCCAGGTACGTCATCCTCCGGCACCTCGTGCGTAATAACTTCCTTCTCGTCAGCGTCTTCAGCCCTCTCCACACCCGTCACGACATTGGCCTCGAACGCGTTGCCTTCCTCGATTAACTCTTCCACACTCTCCGAATCCGCAGCTTCGACGTTGGATAATCCCTGCAAATCTCCCGATTGCCCGGCCGACCGCAACCTCAGTCCTTGGGGGGGAAATGCCTCCATATCCGGGATCTGACTCCCCACCCTGACCCGTTTCTTTTGGGCACCCGCAGCCTTCGCACCGGCCGTCTTCTTGCCAGGGGCAGCCTTCGTTTTCACCGTTGCTTTTTTCAAAGGAGGCTTGCTCTTCGAAACTGCCTTCGTTCTAGCCAGTTTCTTTCTGACAGTCTTCTTGACGGGCTTCGCCTTCTTTGCGCCCGTTTTCTTGAGCTTCGTGCGCTTCTTCTTACTTTTCTTGTTGGTCATACGTGTAGTCTACACCGGCACATCTCCGCTCGTAGGCCAAGCAACGGCGAGCCTATGAACAGCTAGACACTGCGCGTGTGCGCGCGCATGTTCTCCGTCCGTTTTCGTATTGAGGTGCGGCGCTGCGCCTCGTTGAGCCCCGCGCCGACACGTCGGGGAATAGCAGACGCGGCTCAATCAGACACGTACGGGACACTCAAAGCCCTGGCAGCGGCTCGGTTCATCGGTCCATGACGCAAACAATGCATAGCTCGGCAGTGCGGATGCAAGAATCTGGCGGAGAGGGAGGGATTCGAACCCTCGGTACAGGTGTTAGCCCGTACAACGGTTTAGCAAGACATTTCGAGTCCAAAACCTAAATCCAACCAAGAGAGGCACTTACCCTGCTTCTTTTTTTATGTTCATTTTCCAAGTTGTGACTAATTGTCGTATGTTGTGGCACCATGCACCTCCTTGGATAGAGACAGCACACAAAAAAGCCACAGAACAAGCTGCTCTCATGTTGCCCTGCTGAATTCAATGCGGAAGAGC
>JBGQIG010000226.1:0-5456 GCA_041498365.1 Terriglobia bacterium
ACGACTGAAGTCGTGCCCTTCCCAAAACAATCCGGACTACTTGCCTGTGTACAGTTCCGGGAATTGCTGACGCAAGTGCACAACTTTCGGCGCGTCGTTGTAAACAATGTACGGCTGATCCGGATGACGCGTCGCGTAGTCCTGGTGGTAAGTCTCCGCCGCATAGAACGCCTTGAGCGGCACAACTTGAGTCACTATCGCGCGCGGAAACACCTTAGCCTTGTCGAGCTGGGCGATGTACGCTTCCACTATCTTCTTCTGCTCGTCGTTGCCATAGAAGACAACCGACCGGTACTGGGTGCCCTCGTCCGGGCCCTGCCGGTTCAGTTGCGTGGGATCGTGCGCCACCGAGAAAAACACTCGCAGTAGTTCACCGTAAGTGATCTGCGACGGATCATAAGTAATTTTCACCGACTCGGCGTGGCCGGTCTGGCCGCTGCTGACCACCTCATACTCCGCGGTCTTGGCATCCCCGCCCGAATATCCCGAGGTCGCGCTGGTTACACCTTTAACGTGCTGGAACACAGCCTGGATACCCCAGAAGCAACCTCCCGCAATGACGGCGGTTTGCTCTCCCGACTTGACCGCTTTGGAGGCATCCACGGTCGCGCCCGGAACCGCCACTCCAGCAGCGTTGCCGGCCGTGCATGCCACCGTTCCCGCCACCAGGACAGAGAACACCAATAAGAAGTACTTGAACATAGACACACCCCACGTCAGCCGGTTTGCCGGCCGCCATTAATATAGAGTTACGGGACAGGAAAAAGTTTCATCAGCCAGTCGTCAGTCTCTAGCCGCCAGCCCCAGGTGATCCCCTCTTGACTCATTTCTGACGACTGACTACTGATGACTGACGACTAGGATCCCGTTCATATCCAATGCAGGAGAGTACCGGCAGCCGCGGATATTTCTTGAAGCGATCGTCAGTTAGAGCAAGCTGGCAGAGGAAAAAAATCGAGCCCCGGTCAGACTCGATGCGCCGGGCATGAATGCAGTCCTCACAGAGTCCAGGCCGCGTCTGAGTAACTGAGGTTCCTGAGGGACGCCCCACAGCCTTCAGGATACAGCGCAAGCCCCGTTTTGGAGTATCCTTTCGGGCAAAAGGGACAGCCATCGGTAAACATTCCTTCAAGGAGGCTGAAATGCTCGAGGAATCCAAGATACAAGAGTTGAAGACTTCGATCCGCGGCCAACTATTGCGTCCCGAAGACGGTGAGTACGAAGGCGCACGCAGAGTGTTCAATGCCATGATTGACCGCCGGCCCGCGCTGATTGCTCGCTGTGCCGGCGCCGCTGACGTCATCGCCTGTGTGCGCTTCGCCCGGGAGCACAATCTGCCGCTCTCCATCCGGGGTGGGGGCCACAGCATCGCCGGCACTGCGGTATGCGACGCCGGTCTCGTGATCGACCTTTCCCGGATGAAAACCGTTCGCGTGGATCCGGTGCGCCGCACCGCGCGCGCCGATCCTGGAGTTCTCCTCGGCGACTTCGATCGCGAAACGCAAGCTTTCGGCCTGGCTACGACTCTGGGTACGTTCTCCATCACAGGCCTTGCCGGGCTGACTCTCGGCGGAGGTCTGGGATGGCTGATGGGCAAGCACGGCCTGGCCTGCGACAACCTGCTCTCGGTCGATCTGGTCACTGCCGACGGCCACCTGCTCACCGTCAGCGCACAGGAGAACGCAGATCTTTTCTGGGGCGTGCGCGGCGGCAGCGGCAACTTCGGCGTCGTGACTTCGTTTGAATACCAACTCCATCCCCTGGGGCCGGTGCTGGCCGGGCTGGTCGCCTACCCCATCTCGCAGGCGCCGCAGGTGCTTCGCTTTGCGCGCGAGTATGCTGCGACCTGCCCGGATGAACTCGGCCTGATGACCGCCATGCTCACTCTGCCCGACGGCAATACCGTGGTCGGGGTCGCGGGCTGTTACAGCGGCGATCTGGATGCTGGAGAAAGGGTTCTTCGGCCGCTGCGTTCGTTCGGCTCTCCCGCGGCTGATCACTTCCATCCCATGCCGTACACCGAACTGCAGAAGATGTTGGACTGGTGTGCCGCGCCGGGACACCTGCATTACTGGAAATCAAGCTTCATGCGTGAGATGGATGATGCCGCACTTGACGTCATGGCGGACTTTGCCACGCACAAGCCGGCGCCCGCATGCGGAGCCGGTCTGGAATATATGCACGGCGCGATGCAACGGGTCGCGCCCGACGCCACCGCCTTCGCCCACCGCAGCGCCCGCTACAACTTCCTCATGCTCGGTCAATGGGACTCCCCCACGCAAAACGAAACTTGCCTGCGCTGGGTGCGCGAATTCTGGGATGCCATGCGGCCTTTTCTGGACGCAGGCGTGTACGTCAACTACATGAGCGAGGGAGAAGGAGAAGAACGGGTCCGTGGCGCCTACGGGGCCAACTACGACCGGCTAGTGGAGTTGAAGAACAAGTACGACCCGACAAATTTGTTCCGAATCAACCAGAATATTCGCGGGTCAAAAATCGCAGCTTAGTTCCCCTGGCGCCGGATTGCGTTGAGCACACTCGTCGTCTGCGAGGACTGCGTGGGGACAGCCGCCCCCGGCTGTCCGGTCGAGCGCAGTTCGACCGTTTTTGATTCTTGCTTCGAACGGGCTGTGTGGGGCGGACACTCTTGTCCGCCGCCTTGCGAGCGCGGCGATCTCGTGATTCCGAGCCTTTCGGCGCCACATGCGGAGACGGGGTGCGGTCCCGTCTCCACACGATTCATTTCGACATCTGCTCCAGGGTGCGGATGTACTCAACGACCGACTCGCTCCAGCCATCGATGTGGGTCCACGTGCCGTAGCCGACGCCATTCTTGAAGCTGGCCACGTTGATCACGTAGCCCCTGGAGTGAGGTGCGGGCACCGTGCCGTGCGCCTGCTCGTCGGTGATGACGATCAGGCGGTCGTATTTTTCCTTCTTATTGAGCTGTTCAACCGCCTTCCTCAATTGCGTGCTGTTGTGGCGCTGTGAAGCGTCGATGGCATCGCGCAAGGCAAAGCCGCGACGTGCTGGCACCTCAACCAGTTCATCGGAGAAGCTGTACACGGCAAACCTCTCGCCAATCTCGCACAGCAACACGGCCAAAGCGTAGGCCGCGTCAGTACGCTGCATCTCCGAACGGCGCGAGAGAGGCGCAGTCATCGAGCCAGAGATGTCCACCAGCACGATGGTTCTGCCTGGCAACTTCTCCTGCGCGGCAACGCATTTCAACATCGCCTGTTCGAGCGCCTCTTCCCACTGCGGGGCGTAACGCGCCGCTGCCAGGAAGCGGAACGGGAGCACGCGAGCCGTGCTCATAGAGCGCAGCGCCGAGAGTACCAGTTCTTCGTCCACACCTGCCTCACGAATGTTGCGCAGATTGCGGAGTAAAGCGAGCGCGCCCATCTTGTTCTCCGACAACAGACGCTGCCATGCCTCGCGCTTGTCGGCGCCAGACGATAATGCGACTTCCCAGGTATCGGCTGCGTTGAGGCGTCCCCAGGTCAGCTTCTTCCACACCCCGGCCTGGGCCGCATCACGCGGCTTGGCGTGGCACAGGAACAGGACGTCGCGCAGCTTGATTGTTCCGCCACGGTCATACTTTGCCAGCTGATGCTCGTCGAACTTGGGGAAGGCTGCGGCCAAGCCCTTCTTCACCTGACCGGAGAGCGGCACCCGCCCGTCCTTCCAGTAGATGGCGACGAACTCCGCCAGCTCGTCCGCACGCTGAATGACCCGCGCCAGGGTCTCGGCGACCAGCGCGCGGTGAGTCTTGTGACGCGCCATCTCGCGGACGAGCAACAGCGGCGCATGCCGCAACTTCATCTGCTCACGAGCTTCGATGGCAAGCGCGGCAACTTTCTCCGCTGCCACCTTCGGCACCAGTTCGGCGATGCGGCCGGCGATCTCAATGCCGTCCTCGTAGAACTGGCTTTCCCACAGCAGGCAGGCCAGCACCGAACGGCGCAGCTGGAGCTCCGGCGAGATGTGACGGGCGGGTGCGACCTCGTGAGTGCGTGGGCCGAGGTTGAGCGTGTTGAGTCGAGCCATTCATGGCCTCCTTAAGTCAGTCGTTGGTCGCTGGTTGTTGACCGTTCTTTGCTGACGAGAGTTGGGGAAGGGCACGGCTTCAGCCGTGCCGGCACGAATCCTCATGATTTGTCATTCCGAACCGCTTTAGCGGTGAGAAATCTGTTGTTCCGCCGGTGCAAGTAAAACAACAGGTCCCTCGACTCCGCATGACTTTGCTTCGCAAAACTCATGCTCCGCTCGGGATGACAAGGCGATCTAAAGCAACGCTGGAAGCGCTGCTCCAGGGACTCCCAGATTCTATTGATCGAGCAGCAATCCGGCAGAGGCGAACGCGTTCTAGCCGGTCAGCATGTCCGAGCTATTCCGTCGGGACGATTTCCAGAACGTCCGGTTCTTCTTCACTGTTCTCCTCATCGGCGGAGAACCCGACATGGCGATTTACGTCCTTGGTACGAATGATCCAGGCAATGTCTTCCATATCCCGCCTGCTGGGGATGCGTTTATCGCTGTAGTCCGTGCAGTGCCTTACCTTGAACGGCACAAGCCGTGCAGGCCGCAGGAAGGCACAGAGCACAACCTCTTCGCTCTCCGCGTAACCTTTCTGGATGTGCGCCCAGTAGCAGGAGTCACAGAGGGAGTCGCTGCTGCGAGGCGTCCCACCTTGCCTGATCGCACTCATATTTACTTTCTAACCGGCTCTTGGCCGGAACTACAAAGTTGAAGTTATTGGCCGGGGAACAAACGACAACGGCTCAAGGCGCTCTGCCACTGAGCTACGCGGGACATGGTCCCGCGGCAGGATTCGAACCTGCAACCTCCCGCGTTTCAGGCGAAGTAACCCTTGTCTTCACCACCGGCCGAAAAGTTTTGCTGCGCACGCGCGGGCGCCCGCGCTACACCTGCATGAAATACGGTCAGGGAACATGCGGGCACGGATGGTTGTACTGGAAGTATCCGTGTCCTTCACCACTGACCCTGTGAAGTTATGGCTGAGAGCAATCTAGCGACAGCGGTCTGCCTGCCTGCATGCGAGACGCAGGAGCCGCGTGGCTGTAACTAGCCTACCCAGCGAGCTTTGTTTTGTTGGCTTTGCGTTACAGGGCGTCGCAGATTAACTGACGCGATCGAGTGACGCCCTGAAGCAACCTTGGCCTGTATCCGGCCGCAGTTGCCCGCTTAGCGAGTTGTGGTTGTGTTCCGCCAAATCGGGCGTCCTTTCGTATAAGGGGATACTTGAAGATGCCATGACTGATGAATTTTCGCAAGAGAAAATTTGTGAAATTCTGCAAAAAATTGTGCGTGCAGCACGTGATGGAGGATCATCAGGTTGGCACCTTCCTGTTCGCCGGCGCGATCATTTGGTAGTGTAGACGCGCAGGTTTTTTCATTATCCCTGCGGGCGAGACGTCCGCAGAGCTTGCCCC